>JBJTPO010000303.1:0-5011 GCA_046075145.1 Planctomycetota bacterium | reverse complement strand
TCCAGCCCGCGTGCGCCAGCCACTGCTGGATCCAGGGCAGCGTCCACGGGTTCCAGGTCGGATAGGCGACCGAGATCACCGAACCGGCCAGCAGCAGGAGCCCGACGCCGCGGCCAAGCGTTGATCGTGCCAGCCGGTCCGCGGCCGGAACAGCCGCCGCCACCCAGAGCGGCGCCAGCCAGAAGGCCCAGCGAAAGCCACTGCTCATGCCGCCATAGTTGCGGTCGGCGAGCGGCCGGGTGAGATAGAAACCGATCACGACGACCGAGACCAGCGCGATCGCCCGGGCGATCTCCGCCTCGCCCCCGTCATGCCGGCGCCGCGCCGCGAGCAGGGCCAGCCCCGGGAGCGTCAGCAGCCAGGCGGGGGTGAGCGAGAAGATGCCGTGGTGGCCGACGAGCACGTGCCAGGCATACGCAGCCCGCGACGGCTCGCCCCGATCCACGCCCTGAGGCGAGCGCCAGTAGCTCGTGAGCAGCTTGCCGTTGGGCAGCCGGACCGAGTAGTCGTACCAGTTGGCCGGGTTCCACGATCCGACCACCATCCCCGCCGAACCCAGCGCCGGGATCGCCGCGTCGGCGGCGGCAGGCTTGCCGTCGGAACGCTGCGCGTAGGCGGGCGCGGTCGTGCCGTGGGCCAGCCAGTTGGAACCGAGCGCGGCCACCGCCACCGCCGCAATCGCCGGCCCGGACCAGGCGAGCGTGCGCCGCGGATCGCACCGCAGCAGGATGGCGACCACGGCCACGAGCCAGGCGAGCGCGGGCAGTTCGACCGCCGCCGCCAACGCCGCCGCGAGACCAGCGGCCGCGAACGGCACTGGCCCCCTGGCTCCCCGGCAGCGGATCCGGTGCACGAACCACGCCGCCGCCGCCGTGCAGGCCGCCGCCGGGAGGTGATTGGTGAGAACCACCGCGAACGTTGAAAGGAGCGTGCCGCAGGCGACCACCGCCGCGCCCCACAGCCGTCCCCAGTCCGATGTTCCGATCACTTCCACGAGTGCCAGGGTGAAGACCAGGAAGACGGCGAACGGCAGCAGCGAGCAGACCACGAGCAGCAGGCGACCCAACTCGAAGGGATGGTCGCCGAGCGTCCAGCCGGTGAGCTTCGTCAGCACCCAGTACGGCCCGGCGCAGAGCACCGCCAGCAGGGGCGGCTTGCTCGAATGCAGATGGAGCGTGCCGCCGCGATCCGGGTGAACGACCGCGTCGATCGTGTCCCAGCCCGGCTCGGCCACGATCTCCTCGATCGCGAACGTACCCCGCTCCACGAGCGCCCGCACCGTCGCCCAGCGGCTGCGGTCGTTGCCGGAGAGGAAGGGCCGCACGATCCGCTTGGCTCGGATGAACCGCTCCCGCTCCGCAACGGCATCGAGCGTGGGGTCGGCGGCGAGTTTGGCGGCCACGTGCTCGTCGGCGAGCCGCTTTTCCAGGGCCAGCCGATCGACGCTCGCGACGCCGCCGATCCGGCCGAGCAGGCCCCCCAGGGCGACGGCCACGAGGATCCCGTACACGCCGTGGCGCAGGCGGCTGCGCGACGCTTCATCGAGCGTGGAGCCGGCCCCGGCCCCGTCGCCCAGGATCGCCGTCACCCTTCCCAGGTCGGCCAGGCCGCGGATGAAGCGGCCCGCCCCATACTTCGACCGGCCGCGGGTCCGCGGACGGTGCCGCACGGGGGTCTCGACCACGCGGTGGCCGTCCCGGGCAACGAGCACCGGGATGAAGCGGTGCATGTCGAGGCCGAGCGCGAGACGGCGGGCCACGTCGCCGCGAAACACCTTCAGGCCGCAGTTGTGGTCGTGCAACCGCAGGCCGGTCACCCAGCCCACCAGCAGGTTGAAGACCCGCGAGGGAAACGTCTTGTGCCAGGGGTCGAGCCGCGGGGTCTTCCAGCCGTTGACCAAGGCCGGGGCGCCGGGGCCGTCGCCCAGAAGGCCCAGCATCCGGGGAAGCTCCGCGGGATCGTCCTGCCCGTCGCCGTCGAGCAACGCCACGGCCCGGCCGCGGGCGCGGGCGAAGCCGCTCATCAGGGCCGCCGACTTGCCCTGGCCCGCCTCGTGGCGGATCCCCTGGACGCGGCCGTCTGCCGCCGCCGCCGCGGTGATCTCGGCCCACGATCCGTCGGTCGAGCCATCGTCGACGATCGCCGCCTCCCAGGAGAGTCCGGCGGCGTCGAGCCGGGTGCGGATCTCGTCGACCAGAGGCCCGATGTTCCCGGCCTCGTCGCGAACCGGCACGACGAGCGACAGGTCGGGCGGGTTCATCGAATGGCTGAAGGATCGGGGGCGGTGGAGAGACGCGGCCGCCAACGGGGGCCGCCGGGCCACTGAAGCCGGACAGGATACCCCGGCCGGACGCCGGCCCGCCACGGAGGCGGTCGAACGCCGGCGGCTCCAAGTAGACTCTGGAGCATGCCTCCCTCGCTTTCAGACGATCGACCGGAGCCGCGGATGACCCGGATGGTCTCGTTCGCGGTGCTCCTGGGGCTCGTCGTGCTGTTTGGGCTGCTCAGCCTGAGGGTGATGGCGAGCTTCCTGCTGCCGCTGCTGTTGGCCGCGATGCTCGTGGTCATCTTCGGGCCGCTGCACCGCTGGCTCCGCGACCGTTTCCGGCTGGCGGAGTGGGCGGCGGCGGGGCTGACCACGCTGGTGGTGCTGCTGATCGTGCTGGTGCCGGTGGGGCTGCTCGTGGCTCGCGCCGGGGCCGACGCCGTCGCGATGGCCCGACGTCCCGAGGGCGTGAAGCTCGACCCGGCCGTGCTCGACGGTCTCGTGACGACGGTCAACGACGCCACCGGACTGCACCTGACCGCCGACGGCGTGAACGCGTCGCTGCGCGGCATGGTTGAGGAGGGGATCGGCCCGCTCGCGGCCCGGGCGCCCGCCGTGATCGGCAAGCTGCTGCTCGGCCTGGTCGTGACGATCGTGGGATTCTTCTACTTCCTCGCCGACGGGCCGCGGATGCTGGCGGCGGTGATGCGGCTCGTGCCGCTCGATGTCCGCTACCAGTGGCAGCTGCTTCAGGAGTTCGAGGAGGTGAGCCGGGCCGTCGTCAGCGCCACGCTGCTGGCGGCGGTCGTGCAGGCGATCCTGGGGGGCATCGGCTACGCCGTGGCGGGCCTCGACAACGTCTTCCTGCTCACGCTGCTGACCTTCTTCATGGCGATGGTGCCGATCGTCGGGGCGGCGGCGGTGTGGGGGGCGGCGAGCCTCTATCTGCTGTTCTTCGTCCGCGACACGTGGACGGCCGCCGGCCTGGCGGCCTGGGGCGCGCTGGTGGTCTCCACGGTGGACAACCTGGTCAAGCCGCTCGTGCTGCAGGGGCAGTCCAAGCTGCATCCGCTGTTGGCGCTGCTGAGCGTCCTCGGGGGCGTGACCGCCCTGGGACCGATCGGGATCTTCGTGGGTCCGATCGCCGTGGCCTTTCTCCAGGCGGCCTTGACCATGCTGGCGGCCGAGATCGACAGCCTCGAGCGGTCGCCTCGGCGACCGCTGCGGAAGGGGGGCGGCGGCCGTCCGGAGCAGCCCGATGGCGCCGGTCCGTCGGCCGGAGTTGCATGACCATGCCCGGGGAGGTTGAAATCTGGCCTGCCGGAGCCGCCGAGCCCCGGCCGACACCGAAAGGGAACGAACGATGATCCTGGATTGCGTGATGGCCCTGGCGGCCCTGCTGGCCACGGGAATCGAAGCCGCGTACGTGCCGGCGGACGACGGCGGCGGCGATTACCTCGTGCGGGTCGAGCCCGACCTCGTGGCGGGTGGCAGCCCCTACCAGTTCACGAGCGACGTGCCGGCCGACTCCCGGGACGTCCGTCGCGTGCGGATCTACGTGGCCGACGCCTTGCCGCCCGCCGTCGAGCGGTCGGTGATCGACGCGGCCAAGCGGCCCCGCCGCGTGACCCCGGTGGCCATCGCATCGGCTCGGCCGGCCGAGACCGAAGCGGCCACGCGGGCCGCGGCGACGGCGGCCGAGCGGCCTTGGGGCTGGTTGATCGGCAGCCTGATCGCGCTCTTCCTCTCGCTCGGCGCCAACGCCTACCTGGGAATGCTGTTGAGCAACATGCGGCAGCGGTATCTGCGGGACGTGCAGCAGGCGCTCGTGCGGGCCTGACGGAGCGGGTGGGTTCGGGTCTCCTCGTTTGCCTTGAAGAACCCCGCCGCCTACGTGGTTCCCTGAGATTCAGGACCTTGGCGACACGGCCGGCTTTCCGGCGTGCGCGATCACGAGTTGCGATGGCCGCGTCGGATCACGCCTGAAAATCACGGATGGTTCGTATGAGCCATGGGCCGGTGTGTCTTGCGGCGCGGCGCGGGTCAGCCCTCTTGCTCGCGCAACGGGGCTTTGATCGGCGAAGCGGGCGGCTCTGGCCTGCGGCGGGGAGGCTTCGCGGCCGGAGCATTCGTGCGGCGGTGGGCCACCGTCTCGGCGGCTTGGGGACCGAAGAAGAAGGCCTCGGCGGGCCAGGGATCGCCCGGCGGCGGCAGTTCAACGACCGGTAGCGGTTCGGGCTGGGGCTCGGGCTTGGGCCGGGCAACAGGCTTCGGCATGGCCGCTGGCTTCGACGGCGCCCCGGGCTCGGGCAGCCGTGCGGGTTCCGGCCGGCGGCCCCAGGTGATCGAGGGATCGCTCAGCGAGCGGACGTGGGCCCCGGCCTCGTGGAACATCGTCGCCACGTGGGCGTGGCAGGTAAAGACCAGCATCTGCCGGTCGGTGCCCTGCTCGGCCAAAAACTCCATGATCGTGCGGGCCGCGGCCCGGGCGCGGGTGTCGTCGAAGTTGACCAGGGCGTCGTCCATCACGATCGGCAGCGTGACGTCGTGTCGGGCCAGATCGCGGACGAGCGCGAGCCTGAGGGCCAGGAAGACCTGCTCCCGCGTGCCGCGGCTGAGCCGTTCCGGCCGCCAGAGCTGGCCGTCCCGCTCGTGGATCTCGAGGCGGGCCTCGTCCACGGCGGTGGTGATCGAGTGGTAGCGGCCCTCGGTGAGCCGGGCCAGCCACCGCGAGGCCTCCCGCAG
>JBJTPO010000302.1:0-5631 GCA_046075145.1 Planctomycetota bacterium | reverse complement strand
CCGTTCGCCGGTTCGCCAGCCCGTCGCTGATCGAGCGGGTCGACCTCTGCGGCCGGCATGTCCTCGAGATGACGATCGAGTGCCCGGGCCTCAAGATCAAACGCTGTGGCGTCGAGCAGGAGATCGGCCCCTGGACGTACGAGGCACTCGACATGGCGATCGCCACACGCGTGTGACTGCGAGGGGTCGCCCGTGCCAACTGGTTTCACGGCTGCAGGGGCATCCCTGCCCCCTGCAGCCTTGGCGGCCCGCAGGCCTCCGGCCTCGGCAGCCGGCCGCACCTCCGGGCGGCCGTGTTCGTGCGCTGTGTGGCGCGCGGCGATCGTGCAGACGAATCCATCGATCGCGACCCCGAGCCGCGATACGCACGACGGGCCGCGTCACTTGAGCCCGGGACGACGGTCGAGGGCGCCGCGGACGCCGAGCTGCTCGGGGTGGCGGGCGATCTTGTCGGAGAAGACGCGGATGTCGTCCACGATCGGCCGCAACTCGCGGGACAGGTTCTTGACGTTGGCGGCGGCCGCGGCGAGATCCTCGTAGACCCGCGGGTCCTTCACGAGGCGGCCGAGCGTGCCGTCGGATTCATTGAGCGCCTTGGTGAAGAACACCGCCTGCTGGAGCACCTCGTCGAGCCGGCCGATGGTGGCGTCGATCTGGGCCACCATACCCTCGCCCCGCTCGCCGAGCGGCTTGGTGAGCCCCTCGAGGTTCCGCAGGTTGCGGTCGGCGGTGTCGATCGTCGTGCCCATGCCCTGGACGGTGTTCCGCAGGTCGGCGATCACCTGGGGCAGGCCCTCGAGCGTCTCCTTGATGTTGGCCCGCGCCTGGGGATCCCCCATCACGTCGTTGATGTTGGTCATCGCCAGGCTGAAGTCGTCGAGTGCCTTCTCCGTCTTGCGGACCAGCTTCCCGAAGGTGTCGTCGTCACCCATCAGCATCCGGTCGAGGTCGCCGGAGAGCTTGGTCACCGCCGTGCTCGCCTCCGTGATCGCCTCGAGCGCGCCGCCGAGCTTGGGCTCGAGGGTGGCGAAGGCCTCGAACGGATCGCGGGAGACCGCCCCGGTGAGCACCTCGTCCGCCGCCACCTTCTGCCGCGGCGGCCGGATCACGCCGGGCACGAGCTGAATCTCGGCGTCGCCCAGAAGCGTGGTCGCGATCCGGGGCTGCTCGTCGCGGTAGACCGGCACGTAGGAGTCGACATCGGCGACCACGCTCACGCCCCCTCGCTCGTCGAGCGTCACGCTCGAGACGCGGCCGACGAGGATGCCGTTTTTTCGGACGGGCGTGCCGTCGGCGATCCCGCGGGCGTCGGTGAAGCTCATTCTGAGCGGGTAGGTGGATTGCACGAGCGACGGCAGGTCGCCGAACAGGACGATCAGGATGCCGGCGATGATCGCGGTGGCGAGCACCACGACGCCGACGCGAAACTGCATCACGCGGTCGCTCATCCGACTGCCTCCTCATCCGCTCCCGCGTCGGCGACGAGCGCCTGCTCCTCGCGGAGCTCCATCAGCCGGCCCCCGGCCCGCCCCTCGACGAACTGCCTGATCCGCGGATCGCTCGAGCGGTCGAGCTCGGCAGGCGTGCCGTCGAACACGATCTGCGGCTCGCCCGGCCGGAGCCGGAACAGCGGATAGAGCATGATCACGCGGTCGCCCACCTTGCGGGCCGTTTGCATGTCGTGGGTGACGACCACGCTCGTGACGTGCGGCCGCTCGCGCGCCCGCAGGATCAGTTCGTTGATCACGTCGGTCATGATCGGATCGAGGCCCGTGGTCGGCTCGTCATAGAGCACGAGATGCGGATCGAGGGCGAGCGCCCGGGCCAGCCCTGCCCGCTTCCGCATGCCACCGGAAAGCTCGACCGGTTTCTTGGCGAGCACCGTCCGGGGCAGCCCCACCTCGTCCACGAGCGACTCGGTGATCCGCCGGATCTCGGCGGCCGGGATCCGGGTGTGCTCGCGGAGCGGAAAGGCGATGTTCTCGGCGATCGTGAGGCTGTCGAACAGGGCCGCCCCCTGGAACACGAACCCATACCGGGTCCGGAGGTGGGCCAACTGCCGGTCGTTCATCCGCACGATCGACCGCCCCTCGAACTGCACGTCGCCGACCGACGGCCGCACCAGACCGATCATCGACTTGAGCAGCACCGTCTTGCCGCAGCCGCTCTCGCCGAGCACGACGAGCGTGTCGCCGGGAGCCAGGTCGATCGAGATGTCGCGGAGCACTTCCTGGCGGCCGAAGCGCACCCCGAGCGACTCGACCCGCAGCAGGGGCGGCGCGGCGCCTGCGACGGCGGCGGCGGATTCGATGGCGGTGGCGGTCATCACAGCAGCCGGCGGGGCCCCTCCGGCCGGAAGAAGTCGTGGACATTGTTGAGCCAGATGCCCAGGAACAGGTCGAGCACCAGGATCAGGACGAACGAGTGGACGAAGGCGTTGGTGGCGGCCCGGCCCACCCCTTCGGCCCCGTGTTCGCAGTGGAAGCCGTGGTGGCAGCTCACCAGCGCGATCGCCGCACCGAAGAACAGGCTCTTGAAGACCCCCATCAGGAAGTCGAACACGTCGACGTATTCTCGGGAGTTGGCCCAGTAGTGGTGGTAGTCGATGCCGAGCAGCACGTGGGATTAGAATTAGCCGCCAAGCACGCCCATGAAGTCGGCCATCACCGTCAGCGACGGGATCAGGATCAGGCAGCCGAGAAAGCGGGGCACGACCAGGTAGTAGATGGGGTTGGCCCCCATGCTCTCGAGCGCGTCGATCTGCTCGGTGACCCGCATCGTGCCCAGTTCCGCCGCCATCGCGCTGCCCACGCGGCCGGCGAGCATCGTGGCGGCGAGCACTGGCCCGAGTTCGCGGACGAGCGAGAGGTTGATCACCGACCCGAGCCGCGTCTCCAGGCCGAGGGCCTTGAACTGGGCGTAGCTCTGGACCGCGAGCACCATCCCGATGAACAGGCCCGTGAGCGCCACCACCGGTAGCGACATCACGCCGATCCGGTAGAAGTTGGGCACGAGCACGTCCCGCCGCTGCGGCCGGGCGACGATCCAGCCGACCGTCTGGAGCGAGAACATCGCCACGTCGCCGATGCCCGCGACGACCCCGATGGCCCAGGCGCCGAGGTTGGCAACCTGGCCGGCGAACCAGCCGGTGAGGCCGGCGGGGGGCTGCGCGGCTGGGGATGCGGTGGCCATCGGAAGGGTCGCGCGCGCGGACGGTCGGGGGGGGAACGCCTGCGGGTTGTATCGGCCGCGCCGGTCGCACGGCGTGAGCCGGACCTGGGGCGACGGCGCGGACGAGGGCGTCCCGGCAAGCCGGGAAAACCTCGGCCCACGAACCCCACAACGGCCGACGGGCCTGATTCCGCCTCAGCCCCCGCCGTCCGCCGGTGCCACGGCCACCGGTTCGGCGGTCGTGAGCCCCGTGAAGGAGAGCCGCTTCTTGCCGGCCACCTCGGTGCAGTCGACGCGGATCGTGTCCTTGCCCTCGAACTCGCCCTTCAGCAGTTCCTCGCTGACGGGGTCCTCGATGTAGTTCTCCAACGCCCGCCGCAGCGGCCGGGCGCCGAAGTCGGTGTCAGACCCCTTCTTGATCAGGAACTGCTTGGCTTCGTCGGTCAGCTCGAGCTTCAGCCCCCGCTCCAGGAGCCGCTCGCGGACCTTCTCCAGCTCGATGTCGATCACCTGCTTCAGGTCGTCCACCGTGAGGTGGTGGAACACGATCACGTCGTCGAGCCGGTTCAGGAACTCCGGCCGGAACACCTTCTCGATCCGCTCGTTGACCCGGCCCTTCATGCTGTCATACGACGCATCGCCGTCGGGCTTCTGGAAGCCGAAGGCGGCCTCGTTCTTGATCGCCTCGGCCCCGGCGTTGGTGGTCATGATCAGGATCGTGTTGCGGAAGTCGACGTTGCGGCCGAACGAGTCGGTCAGCCGCCCCTCCTCCATCACCTGCAGGAGCATGTTGAACACGTCGGGGTGGGCCTTCTCGATCTCGTCGAGCAGGACCACGGCGTAGGGCCGACGGCGGATCTTCTCCGTCAACTGCCCCCCCTCCTCGAAGCCGACGTAACCCGGCGGCGCGCCGATCAGCCGGCTCACGTTGTGCTTCTCCATGTATTCGCTCATGTCGATCTGGATGAGCGCGTCGGCGTCGCCGAACATGAACTGGGCCAGCGCCTTGGCGAGCAGCGTCTTGCCCACGCCCGTCGGCCCGGCGAACACGAACGACCCGATCGGCCGCTTCGGATCCTTGAGCCCGGAGCGGCTGCGGCGCACCGCCTTGGAGACGCTCTTGATCGCGGTTTCCTGGCCGATCACCTTCTTGTGGAGTTCATTCTCCATCCCCATCAGCCGGGCCTGGTCCTCGGTGCTCATCCGGGTCAGCGGGATGCCGGTCATCTTGGAGACGACCTCGGCGATCACCTCCTCGTCGACCACGCCGTCGGTCTCGCGGCTCTTGTCCCGCCAGTCGCGGGTCATCTGCTGCTTCTTCTTCTTGAGCTTGTCGGCCTGGTCGCGGAGAGCCGCCGCCTTCTCGAAGTCCTGATTGGCGACCGCCTCCTCCTTCTCTTTGTTGAGCTTCTCGACTTCGTCGTCGATCTCCTTGAGGTCTGGCGGCTTGGTCATCGCCTTGAGCCGCACCCGGGCCCCCGCCTCGTCGATCACGTCGATCGCCTTGTCCGGCAGGCAGCGGCCGGTGATGTAGCGGCTGGAGAGATCGACGGCCGCCTCGAGGGCGGCGTCGGAGATCGTCACCCGGTGGTGGCTCTCGTAGCGGTCGCGGAGCCCCTTCAGGATCTCCACCGCCTCGTCCTTCGTGGCCGGCTCGACCATGATGATCTGGAACCGGCGGTCGAGGGCCGAATCCTTCTCGATGTACTTGCGGTACTCGTCGAGCGTGGTGGCGCCGATGCACTGGATCTCGCCGCGGGCGAGCGCCGGCTTGAGGACGTTGGAGGCGTCGATGGCCCCCTCGGCGCCGCCGGCCCCCACGAGCGTGTGCAGCTCGTCGATGAACAGGATCGTGTTCTTGGCCCGGCGAACCTCGTTCATCACCGCCTTGATCCGCTCCTCGAACTGCCCGCGATACTTCGTGCCGGCGACCATCATCGCCAGATCCAGCACCACGATCCGGCGGTCGGCGAGCAGTTCCGGCACGTTGCCGTCGATCACCCGCTGGGCGAAGCCCTCCACGATCGCCGTCTTGCCCACGCCGGCCTCGCCGAGGAGCACGGGGTTGTTCTTGGTGCGCCGGCAGAGGATCTGGATCGCCCGCTCGATCTCCTTCTCGCGGCCGATCACCGGATCGAGCTTGCCCTGCCGCGCACGCTCGGTGAGGTCCAGCGTGTACTTCTTCAATGCCTCGCGCTGCCCCTCGGCTTCCGCTGAATCGACCTTTGCCCCACCGCGGACGGCCTGGATCGCGGCCTCGAGCGAACGGCGGTTCAGACCATGGCCGCGCACGACCGCCGAAAAATCCGATTTCCCATCGGCCAGGGCCAGCAGCACCATCTCGCTGGCGATGAACTGGTCCCCCCGCTGGGTCGCTTCCCGCTCGGCCTGCTGCAACAGCTGCATCAGGTCACGCCCAGCCTGCACCTGACCGCCCTGCACCTGCGGCAGCGCCTTCAG
>JBJTPO010000301.1:0-1354 GCA_046075145.1 Planctomycetota bacterium | reverse complement strand
CCACGATCACCCGGCCGGCGGCCTGGAGCATCGCCTGTTCCGTCTCCGCCAGCAGCAGGTGGGCGTGGAACAACCCCTCGGCATCGATGCCGGCGGCCGAAAGCACGGTGGTCGTGACATGCAGCCGGCCTAGCAACTCGTTGGCATACGGCCCGAGGCAGACGCCCGTCCGTGGCGAGACATAGCCCCCGAGCAGCACGCGGTCGGTCCGCGACTCGGAGGCGAAGAGATTGGCCACCGGCAGGCTGTTGGTGACCACCTGGAGCGAGCGGCCTACGAGCAGCCGGGCCACTTCGTAGGTCGTGGTGCCGCCATCGAGCAGCACGGTCTCGCCATCGGCGATCTCCTCGGCCGCCTTGACGGCGATGGCCCGCTTGGCGGCCCAGTGGGCCGGCTGCCGTTCGCCGAACTCGGCCAGCCGCGGCACCCCGCCGGCGTAGAGCACGCCGCCGTGCGTGCGGCGGGCGGTCCCCTGCTCTTCGAGCACATCGAGATCCCGCCGCGCCGTCGACTCCGAGATCCCAAGCTCCTTGGTGATCTCCTCGATCGACGCGAACCCGCGGACGCGGATCAAGTCGAGCAGTCGGGTCCGTCGGTCGTTGTTTTGCACGATTTGCGTCGCCTGGTGCGCGCTATTGTGATTAAAAACCGTAATCACGCAAGATTAACGATGAGTTTTGGTCAGAAACCACCTACTGAACGACTGACACCAATCTTTTTGTGGGTGCTTTTCAGTCGTACGCACGTGGATGGTCTGGATTTATCGGCGTTCAGGTAGGTTTCCCCGACTCTAGGTCACGAATCCCCGGCGCCTGACCCCATGCCCGTCTCGCTCCTGTTCTGCAGTCGCCTGGCAGCGATTTCCGCCGCGGCCCCGCCGCCGGGCCTGCTGTTGCGGTCCGTCTGTGCCGATCGTGACGCCCCCGACCTTGCCAGCCTCTGCCATGCGGTGGCAACCGGCGGCTCCTGGCCCTCCGTCCAGCCCCGCGGCCGCGGGCTCCTCACGGATCTCGTCAGCCGGCCCGGACGGCAGGTGGAGACGTGGGTGGCGTTGACTCCAACCCAGGAGGCCACCGGCGAGCGTTTGGCCGGCATGATTTCACTCGTGCAGAGCCAGTCGCCGATCGGGATCAGGCATTCGATCGGCTGGCTTCTGGTTCACCCTCAAGCCCGCCGCCGGGGTCTTGCGCGGGCCTTGGTTGCTCATGCCTGCCGCCGAGCTGCGGACATGGACGCCGGCCGGGTGTGGGCCGAATGCCGATCGGACTGGGCCGAGTCCCTGGCGTTCTGGCGAGCCGTCGGCTTCGAACACCGCTCCTGACCCCCGAACGCCGCGTCGCGAGCCCGGTCGACC
>JBJTPO010000300.1:0-2930 GCA_046075145.1 Planctomycetota bacterium | reverse complement strand
GCGGTGCTCGAGGCGCTCGCCGCCGGACCGCCAGCGCCCGACCTGTCGCGGCATGCCGTCGTCGCCGCCCCCTGCCAGTCGGGCCGCCTGGCCGCCGCCCGCACGCTCGCCCTCTTGCCGAGCGGCGGCGCGGTCACCGTCTCTCCGCATGTCGTGCCGCAGTGCTCGCTGCACTCGGTGGCCGGGGCCGTGAGCGTGGCCCTGGGCATGCACGGTCCGCACCTCGGCGTGGGTGGCGGTGCCGACGCACTGGCCGAGGGGCTGCTCGCCGCCGCCACGCTCCTGATCCACGGCGATCCCGAGTGCACCGCCGCCTGGCTCGTGGCCACCGACTGGGACGAGGAGCCTGTCCTCGGTCCGGCGGGCGATCCCCAGGGCGACCCCGTCTGCCGGGCGCTGGCGGTGCAACTCGTGCCGGCCGGTGAGTGCGGCGACGACGGCGAGTTCCTCCACGGGCTGGGGCTCACAGTGCAGCCATCGACCTGCCGCGAAACCCGCCCGCGCCTGCACGAGCCGGCCGGGGGAATCGTCGCGTTCGCCCGGGCGCTGGCGATGTGCCGCGAGGGAACGGCCCTGGCCGCCTGGGCGGTCGACTGCCCCTGGGGCGAGATTCGACTGACGGCCCGAACAATCGGCGCCGCGCGGGCACGGGGGGCGGCATGAGCGGGATCACACGCCGCGGCCGCGACGAACGGGAGCCCGTGGTGATCACTGGCCTGGCCGCCGTCTCGCCGCTGGGCTCCACCGTCGAGACGATCTTCGACCAACTGTTCGCCGGCGCGTCGGGCGTGCGGGAGATCGAGGTCGACCCGCGGGCCCGCACCGACGCCCGGTTCGCGGCGCCGGTGACCGCGATCCCGGTGCCGACCGGCGTCGAGCCGGACGAGTTCACCGGGCTCGACCGGCTCGAACAGCTCTGCCTCGCGCCCGTGGCCGGGGCGCTGGCCGACTCGGGTATCGACCGCGGCCCGGCCGGCACGCGGATCGGCCTCGTGCTGGGCCTCGGCGCCGAGCAGCTGAAGGTCTGGGAGCTCGACTTCCTCTCCGGCGGCACCGCCGTCTTCCAGCCGCGCCGTGACCCGACGGTCGTCCACCGGATCGCCGCCCGCACCGGCATCACGGGGCCGGCAGTGACCGCGGCCGCAGCCTGTGCCTCGAGCGGCTACGCGCTGGCGCTCGCCCGGGCCTGGATCGACGCCGGCTGGGTCGATGCCTGCGTCGCCGGCGGCTGCGACATCCTCAGCCCGACCTCGATCGCCGCCTTCTACAACCTCCGGGCGCTATCGCGGCGGGCCGACGACCCGACGAAGGCCTCGCGGCCCTTCGATCGCGAACGCGACGGCTTCGTGATGGGAGAAGGGGGCGCGTGCTTCGTGCTCGAGCGCCGAAGCGCCGCCGTGGCCCGCGGCGCCCGGCTGCGGGGCGAGCTCGCCGGCGTGGGGATGTCGAGCGACGGCGTCCACATGGTCACGCCCAGCACCGATCCCGCCCAGGCCGCCCGGGCGATCGCGGCGGCGCTCGCCGACGCGGGCGTGTCGCCGGGCGACGTCGACTACTTCAATGCCCATGCCGCCGGCACGCCGGTGGGCGACGTGGCCGAGGCCGGCGCGATCCGCCTGGCGTGCGGACCGGCAGCCGACGCGATTCCGGTGAGTTCCACCAAGAGCATGACCGGTCACCTCGTGAGCGGCGCGGCCGCCTTCGAGGCCCTGGCCTGCCTGGGGGCGATCGAGCGGCAGGCCGTGCCGCCCACCGTGAACCTGGACGAGCCCGATCCTGCCTGCCCGTTGCTGCACGTGCCGCACGTGGCGCGGCCCCACCGCGTGGCCGTGGCGGCGAGCAACTCCTTCGGCTTCGGCGGCTCGAACCTCTGCCTCGTCCTCCGTGCCGCCTGACCACGCCTTGCCCGACATCCCTTCCGAACCATCACCCCCGAGGAGCCCGCCATGAGCTTTCCCGCCCGTCACGTTCCGCCGGCCGCGACCGCCGACATCGACGCGCTCCTGGCCCAGCTCGTGGCCCGCTGGCACGAGGTCGAGCCGGCCCACGCCGAGGACGGGCTCCGCGGCCGGATCTGTGACCTGCACCGGTTCAACTTCCTGCTCTGGCACGAGGAGGACATCGCCCGCTCGCCCGACGTCACCGACGCCCGGATCGCCGCGGTGAAGCGGGCGATCGACCGCTACAACCAGGCCCGCAACGACGCGATCGAGAAGCTCGACGACTGGCTGATCGGCGAGCTGGCCGCCCGTGGCATCATGGCCTCGTCCTCCGCTCCGGCCGCCACCGAGACGCCCGGAGCGGCGATCGACCGGCTCTCGATCCTCGAGCTCCGCCGCTACCACATGCGGGAGCAGGTCGAGCGGGCCGACGCCGCGCCGGAGCACCGGGCCAAGGCGGCCGAGAAGCTCGTCGTGCTCGATGCCCAGCGGGACCACCTGGTCGCGGCACTCGACCGCCTGCTCGGCGAGATCTTCTCCGGCCAGCGGCCGCTGCGGGTCTTCCGTCAGATGAAGATGTACAACGACCCGACGATGAACCCCTACCTCTACGCCGCCCCGAAGGCGGCCTGATCAACGGCTCACTTCCGGCAGTTGGCCAGCGCCAGGAGAGCGTAGGCGGTCGTCAGCACCGGCTCGCCTTCCAGCCAGCGCTCGTTGGGATTGGCCCACGAGCCGTCCTCGCGCTGCCGGGAGACGATCGCCGTCGTGAGTTCGTCACGCCAGTCGTGCGGCTTTCCGGCGGCATCGGTGAAGGTGTCGCCACCGATCACGCCGAGGGCCTTCGAGGCGGTGTGATAGAAGTAGAAGAGCCCCGCCTGGCCCATGCCCGGATTCTCCTCGAACGTGTAGTGCTTCGTGAGCCACGCGGTGGCGGCCTTGACCCGCGGGTCGTCGGCCTCGAGGCCCGCGAAGATCATGCTCTTGAGG
>JBJTPO010000299.1:0-2682 GCA_046075145.1 Planctomycetota bacterium | reverse complement strand
GAGGCCGCGATGGGCCGGCGACCGGCACCCGTGCAAGCCGCCTGCCCGGCCAACGCCGGCAGCTTCGACCTACCTGCTGACTGAACGACCGTCCGCAATCCCGTCATGCCGTCTCCCACCGACCTCGTCGCCCTCGACATCGGCGGTGCCAACCTCAAGGCCGCCGACGGCCTCGGCTGGTCGGCGAGCGCGGCGTTTCCACTCTGGCAGCGGTGGCGGGAACTGCCGGAGGCGCTTGCGGCCCTGGTCGCGGAACGGCGGCCGGTCAGGCTGGTGGCCACGATGACCGGCGAGATCTGCGACTGCTACCCGTCGCGGGCCGCAGGCGTGACCCAGATCACCGAGTCGCTTCTGGCGTCATCCGAGAGCGTGGGCTGTGCGGAGCCGGCGGGGGTCTACCTCGTCGATGGCCGGATCGTCACCGCGGCCGAGGCGATCGGCGCCTGGCGGCTCGCCGCCGCGTCGAACTGGCATGCGCTGGCCCGCCTGGCCGCCACGCTGGTGGCCGACGCGAACGCCTTGCTCCTCGACATCGGCTCGACCACGACCGACATCGTGCCGCTCCGCGCCGGCCGACCCGCGCCGCAGGCGTGCGATGACGCCGGGCGGCTCTTGTGCGGAGAGCTCGTCTACACCGGGATTGAGCGAACCCCCGTCGCGGCGGTGGCTCCCTCCCTGCCCCATCGGGGAAGACTCCGGCCGGTCGCCAGCGAGCGGTTCGCCGACTCACGCGATGCCTGGCTCGTGCTGGGAGCCCTCCCGGACGATCCGACAGCCCGCGACACCGCCGACGGCGGCCCCGCCACCCGCGACGCGGCCCGTGTACGGCTCGCGCGGACGATGCTGCTCGACCCGGAGGATTTCACGGTGGCCGATGCCACCGAAGCGGCCGACACCATCGCCTCCAGGCAGGCGGCCCTGATTTCGCTTGCGCTCGAGCAGGTAACCCGCGCCGGCGGTGGCCCCCCCGACGTCATCGTGCTTGCCGGCCATGGTGACCGCCTCGCGAAACGGGCCCTCGACCACACGGGCTGGCGGCCGCGGATCGAGCGGCTGGCCGACGCGTTTGGCCCGGCCGTGGCAAGGGCGGCCCCGGCCCACGCGCTGGCGCTGCTGGCGCGGGGGGCGATCCGATGACGGCCACCTGGCGACGCGGAACAATCCGGGCGGACGCAACCCCACCACCTGGGCTGGTCTTGAAACTCGGCGGCAGCCTGCTCGGCCTGCCAGACTGGCCCAGGGTTCTCGCCGACCTCGTCGCCTCACTGGGCGACGAGCCCCCGGCGCCGCTTCTGGTCGTCGGCGGTGGCCGCGTCGTCGACGGCCTGCGGGAGATCGACGCGGCGAGCCCGCGGCCGCCAGCCCTGATGCATGATCTCGCGATCGACGCGATGACGCTGACGGCCCGGATCGTGGCCGACGCGCTCGGCCTGCCCTTCATCAGCCTGCCCGACATCACGCTGGCCTCCGCAGCCGGTGTGCTCGACGCGGCGGCCTGGCTGGATTCAACGGGCCGGGCGACCCGGCTGCCGGCCGGCTGGCACGTCACGAGTGATTCGATCGCCGCCCTGGTGGCGACCGAAACCGGCCGCGGGCTGTTGCTCGCCAAGCGGGCACCGCCGCCCGATGGCGATCACGACCTCCACCGCCTGGCTGCGGCCGGCTGGGTCGATGCCCACTTCCCCGTGGCAGCGGCCAGGATCGCCACGATCACCTGGGCCGCGCCGGCGTGACCCCGCGGCTACCAGCGCCAGCCATCCTCGGGCCTTGCCGCGACGACCGACTCGCGAACTCCCGCCAGGGCCGCGTCGTCACGGGTGGCGGTTGCGAACTGCCAGGGCTGCACCTTCACGCCGCCGCTCGCCGAGAGCACCCAGGTGCGTCCCTTCTTGAGGCCCGACGCGACCGTGGCCACGCTCTTCGGCACGTCATACGCCGGCAGCGGCAGCCGCTTGGAGTCGAGCAGCAGACTCATGTCGAGGTCGGCCCGCTTGGCGAGCTGCCGCCCCTGGATCAGGGCCGCGACCACGGCCAGATCGACGCAGTTGACGAGTTCGGCGAACACCGGCTGCTTGGCGGCCAGGGCGTCGTACTCCTTGGTCATCGCCTCGCACCACTTGGACGCGACCTGATCCTTGCCGGCCGCGCCCCGCTGGACGCCGTCGCGACCCGCGACGTCGCTCTCGGTCAGGCAGGTCATCCGCCGGCCCTCGATCTTCCAGGCCAGTTCGTCGGGATCACGGGCGATGGGGTCATACTCGGCCTCGAGCCAGAAGCGGGGCAGCGCGGTCGCCCGCCCGCCTGGTGGCACCATCGAAAGGTAGCTCGGCAGCCCGGCCACGCCCGACTCCTCGAGTCCCATGCCGATCCGCTTCATCCGGTAGTCGGCCGCCACCAAGACTCTCGCCATCCGGCTCTCGCCCGGCACGCCGCCGACCGTCACGACCTGCGGCCCCACCGCCTCCTCCATGCCGCGGAAGATGCGATTCGCATCCGGCCCGATCGTCCGCTGCTTGGAGAGGAAGGCCTGCAGCTTGGCGATGCTCTCCGGCGTCGGGTCGATCGAGCAGAGGATGCCACCTTGCCGGGCCCCATCGATGGCCCGCAGGGCGACGAGCAGGTCTTCGAGTTGGAGCAGCGGCCGGCGGCTCTTCGCGCCCACGACGTTGCCTTGGGCATCGA
>JBJTPO010000298.1:0-2757 GCA_046075145.1 Planctomycetota bacterium | reverse complement strand
CCGGGCCACGCGGGCGGGCGTCTCGAGCAGTCCCTCGCGGTCGGGATCTTCGCCGACGGCGGCCAAGATCTCCCGCACGGCCCGCTGGATCCGGGCCTGATCGACGGTGGGGGAGGCGGTCGGGGAATCGGTGTCACGCATACCGTCCGAGTGTAATCGACGAACGGTCTGCGGGAGAGCCGCCCGATGGTTTCACGCGGGTGCCGCGGCTCAGGGGCAGGAAATGACGACCCGGATTCGTCTGCACGAACGCCGCGCGCCAGAACCCGCACGAACACGGCCGCCCGGAGGTGCGGCCGGCGGCAGCGGCCGAAGGCCGGAGTGCCGCCAGGGCTGCAGGGGGCATGGATGCCCAAGCAGCCCTGAAATCAGTTTTGACTGAACTCGGGCGGGAAGGGGCGACCGCGGCCGCCGGCGGGCCGGGCGTTGATCGCCTCCAGCAGCAGGATCGTCCGCCGGAAGACGTCGCACTCCGCGAGCAGCTTCAGTTTCGTCTCCAGGTCGAGGTCGATCGTGTAGGCCACGATGTCGGCCAGCATGCTCAGCGTGATCTGGTTGCCCAGCAGTTGGTCGAGCTGCTCGTAGGCGTTGGGGATCCGCGGCATGGCCTGCTTGAAGGCCGCCAGCAGCCGCTGCTGCAGGGCGGTCGCCGCGCCGGGCGGGGCGTTGGCCGGCTCGACGTCGTCGATGATCTCCGACTCCACCACCCGAAACAGCTTCTTGGGGGGCAGTTCGCGGAGCAGCCGCAGCCGGCGCACGCCCAGCACCAGCACGTTGTAGGTCCCCTCGTCGGTCCGCTGATGGGTGGCGACGCGGCAGAGGCAGGCCGTGGGACGCAGCGGGGGGCGGCCGTCGTAGTCACCCTCCCAGCCCGGGGCGAGCGAGCCCAGGGCGATCAGCCGGTCGTCCTCGATCGCCTCCTCGAACAGCGCCCGGTAGCGGGGCTCGAAGATGTGCAGGGCCTGCATCACATGGTAAACATCACCAGGTTTGGCAGCGGAAACATCCGCGCGAGCCCGGAGAACTGCTCCGGTGAGAAGGCCAGCGGCTCGTCTGACATGCAGGGACAGGCTCCTGGGAGCGGATGGCCGTCAGGCGGCAGGGGCCGGCGGCGGGTCGAGGTGGATCTCGGGCAACAGGTCGGGATCGAGCGCGATCTCCGGATAGTCCTCGGTGCTGGCGGCGACCTCGGCGAGGCAGGCGTCGAAGTCCCGTAGGAAGCCGGTCAGGTCGAGGCCCAGGTGCCTGGGTGCATAGGGCTCGAGGTAGCCGTGGACGCTGCCGTGCAGCTTCCGGGCCCCGCGGATGTTGCCGTTGCCGAAGTGGTAGAGTGCGACCGCGGCCTGGATCAGCCCCTGATAAAACTTCCGCGAGGGACCGCGATACTCGGTCCACAGTTCCTCCCAGACCTCGTGGCTCTCGTAATAGTCGCAGGCATTGAAGTGGACGATGCCCTCCAGGTAGAGCGGGTCATAGTCGGCGGGCGTGGGGTCGGCGGTCATGGAGACTCCTGGCAACGCCATGAATCGTAGCACTACCGACGAACCGCGGCAGGGCGCTCACGGCGAACCACGGCCGGCCCCGGCCCGGCGCGGCGGCCGGGAGTCGGCGGCGGCGCGGGCCGAGCGGGCCGAACGGATCTGCCGCCGGCTGGCGGAACACTACCCTGACGCCACCTGCTCGCTCGACTTCCGTTCGCCCTTCGAGCTGGTCGTGGCCACGATTCTTTCGGCTCAGTGCACCGACCGGCGGGTCAACATGGTGACGGGCGAGCTGTTCGGGCGGTGGCCCAGCCCCGGCCGGATGGCCGCCGCCCCGCCGGCCGCCCTCGAGGAGGTGATCCGCACCACCGGCTTCTTCCGCGCCAAGGCGAAAAACATCCTCGGCTGTTGCCAGGCGCTGGTCGAGCGGCACGGCGGCGAGGTGCCCCGGACGCTGGCGGAGCTCGTGAAGCTGCCGGGGGTCGGCCGCAAGACGGCCAACGTGGTGCTCGGGTCGGCGTTCGGGATTCCCTCGGGCGTCGTGGTCGACACCCACGTGGGCCGGATCGCACGCCGGCTCGGGCTGACCCGCCATGCCGACGCGGTCCGGGCGGAGCGCGATCTGATCACCTGCCTGCCGGAAGCCAGCTGGATCGAGTTCAGCCACCGGCTGATCGCCCTCGGCCGAGCGGTCTGCACCGCCCGCAAGCCCCGCTGCGAGGCGTGCCCGCTGGCGGACCTCTGCCCCAGGAAAGGTGTGGGGGCCGCGAAACACCACCGCTGACTGTCGCGTTTGCAGATCCTCGCCTACAATCCGGCTCTGTTCTGCCCGTTGGTCCGCCGCCACCGCACGGGAGTCCGTCATGATCCTCTCTGGGAACGAGATTCGCCGCCACCTCGGCAGCGACATCATCATCGATCCGTTCGACGAGAGCCGCCTGAACCCCAACAGCTACAACCTCTCGCTCCATGACGAACTGCTCGTCTACGAGGAGGTGGTGCTCGACATGCGGAAGAGCAACCGGGTCGAGCGGATCACGATTCCCGAGGACGGCCTCGTGCTGACCCCCAACCAGCTCTACCTGGGCCGCACGGCCGAGCGGACGGAGACCCACAACCTCGTGCCAATGATCGAGGGCCGCAGCTCGATCGGTCGCCTCGGCCTGTTCGTGCACGTCACGGCCGGCTTCGGCGACGTGGGCTTCGCCGGCTACTGGACGCTCGAGATGTTCGCCGTGCAGCCGGTGAAGATCTATCCGGGCGTGCCGATCTGCCA
>JBJTPO010000297.1:0-7056 GCA_046075145.1 Planctomycetota bacterium | reverse complement strand
AGCCGCCACGGCGCCCAGAGGGTGTCTTGTGCCATCCCGCACAGGCTACCTCAAACGGCCGCCGCCGCGGCGCCCCTGCGATCCGGCTTTTCCTGGGGAGGCATTTCTGACATGGTGGTCGGGGATGCCGCGGCCGGCCGCCGGGACGGCCGCGCGGGTTCGTGGACGACCGGGAACGACGGCGTGGAATTCAAAGTCGAGCTCGACGTCTTCTCCGGGCCGCTCGACCTGCTGCTCTACCTCGTCAAGAAGCACGAGGTGGACGTGACGGAGGTGCCGATCGCGGTGATCGCCAGGGAGTTCTGCGACCACCTCGCCGTGCTCGAGGAGCTTTCCATCGAGCAGGTGGGGGAGTTCGTCGAGCTCGCCAGCGTGCTCCTCGAGATCAAGGCCCGCGCGCTGGTGCCGCGGCCGGAGGAGCAGGAGGAGGAGGTCGAGCCGATCCGCGAAGACCTCGTGCAGCGGCTCCTCGAATACAAGCAGTATCGCGACGCCGCGGCGCTGCTCGAGGATCGGGCCAGGCAGTGGGAGCTGCGGTTTCCCCGGATCCACGCCGAGGAGGCGCCGGCCCGGATGGGGCCGGCGGAGGTCGCGATCGGCGACGCCCACGTCTGGGATCTGGTGGGCGCGCTGTCGCGGGTGCTCGCCAAGCGGGAGAAGCGGCGGCCGCGGCAGATCGTCCACGACGACACGCCCATCGAGGTCCACATCGAACGGATCGAATCGCTCGTGGCGGAGCAGGGGAGGGTGGCGTTTTCCTCGCTCTTCGATGACGATATGCCGAGGTCCCGGCTGGTGGGCATCTTCCTGGCGACGCTGGAGCTCGTCCGCCGCGGCAGGCTTTTGGCCCGTCAGGACGGCCTGTTCGAGGAGATCTGGCTCGAGCCCCGCCCCGCGTCCGCCACCGAGCACCCCAAGCCCGCATGATCGACAACGCCCCGTTCCGCACGCTCACCCACAAGGGGCTCACCGTCGAGGGCTACTCGCGGGCGGCCGTCCAGAGTGTCTGGCGAATCCCCGAGCTCAAGCTCGGCTTCGATCTGGGCGCGCAGCCCTGGGGCTTCATGGCTACCAGCACCTGGTTCGTGACCCACACCCACCTCGACCACATCGCGGCCCTGCCGGTCTACGTGGCCCGGCGGCGGATGATGAAGATGGAGCCCCCCACGATCTACCTGCCGGAGTCGGCGGTCGAGCCGATCGAGCGGTTGCTCAAAGCCGTCTCCCGACTCGACCGGGGCCGGCTCCCGTGCACGCTCCTGCCCGCCCGGCCGGGCGACGAGATCGAGCTTTCCCGTGAGAACGTCGTGACGGTCTCCGCGACCACGCACACGCTCCCGAGCGTCGGCTTCGTGGTCTGGGACCGTCGCCGCAAGCTCAAGCACGAATACCAGCACCTGGCCGGCCACCAGATCCGGGACCTCCGGCTCTCGGGCGTGGACGTGACCCACGAGATTCGCTCGCCGCTCGTTGCCTATCTCGGTGACTCCTCCCCGGAGGGCCTCGACCGCTGCCCCGCGATGTTCGAGGCGATGATCCTGATCACGGAACTGACCTTCGTGGCACACTCCCACCGCAAGGAGAAGATCCACAAGTATGGCCACATGCACCTGGACGACCTGCTCGCCCGCCGCGACCGGTTCCGCAACGAGGTGGTGATCGCCACCCACTTCTCGACCCGCTACACCGACGATCGCGTCCGCCGCGTGCTCGCCAAAAAGATTCCCGACATGCTCGACGGGCGGCTGCACGTGTGGCTGTAGGTCGCGCGGCGGCCCAAGGGGCCACCTCTGCTGCGCGGTACGCTGACGTCATGCTCCCCCGCCAGGCCTACGTCCACGTGCCCTTCTGCCGGCACCGGTGCGGGTATTGCGACTTCACGCTCGTCGCGGGGCGCGATGACCTCGTCGATCGCTACTTCGCGGCACTGACCAGAGAACTCGAGCGGATCGCCCGTGCGGCCGAGACGGCGTGGCTGGATCTGGACACGCTCTACTTCGGCGGGGGCACGCCCTCGCACCTCGGGCCTGCCGGCCTGCGGCGGCTGTTCGCGATCCTGCACGAGCGGCTGCGGCCCGTGGTTACGGCGGAGGTCTCAGTCGAGGCCAATCCGCTCGATGTCACGCCGGAGTTGGTTGCGGCGGCTCGTGACTGCGGCGTGACGCGGGTGAGCCTCGGCGGCCAGTCGCTGGATGCGGCCACGCTCCGGGTGCTGGATCGCGATCATGAGCCCGATGACGTGCGTCGGGCGGTCGAACTGCTCCACCACGCGGGGCTCGGTGTCAGCCTCGACCTGATGACCGCCGCGCCGGGGCAGTCGCTCACCGCCGTCGAGCGGGATCTGGCCGCCGCGGTCGCGCTCTCCCCCAAGCACGTCTCCGTCTATTGCCTGACGTGGGAGCAGGGCACGGCCTTCGCGGCCGCCCGCCGCCGCGGGGAGCTGGCCGCGGCGCCCGAGGACATCGAGCGAGCCATGTTCGAAACGGCGATCGACCGGCTCGAGGCCGCGGGCTACGAGCACTACGAGGTGAGCAACTTCGCCCGGCCCGGCCACCGCTGCCGCCACAACGAGGCCTACTGGGACTGCCGTCCATGGGAGGCCTTCGGGCCGGGCGCTGCCCGGTTCGACGGGCGGACTCGCACCACGAACCATCGCAGCACCACCACCTGGATGACGCGAGTGCTGGCCGGCGAGGATTGTTCGGGTGACGTGGATGCGATGTCGAAAGAGGACGCTGCCCGGGAACGGCTCGTCGTTGGCCTGCGGCGGCGGGACGGGGTATGCCGGGATACGTTTCGGGCTGCGAGCGGCTGCGAGGTGGACGCGGTGGCCGGCCCGGCCGTGGCCCGCTGGGTCGCTGCGGGCCTCGCGACCGACGACGGCCGCACCGTACGGCTCACGCGGGCGGGCCTGCTCGTCAGCGACACGCTCTGGGCCGATGTTCTTTGATGGATGGCCGGCGCGGTCGCCCGGCCTCTCGGCGATCGTGGCGTCATGGTCACCGTGTCAGTTTGCCCGTTCGCCGTGTTCGCGGTCAGGATGCCGCGGTGGCGGGATTCGCCCCGCCGCCTTTTTTTGGAGATTGTCATGCACCGCCCCCGTCTCTGTGAAAGGCCCGTCCTGGCCGGCCTCCTCGCCGTCGCCGCTTCGTCCGCGGCCGGAGCCGATGGCCCGCCGCTCAAGGTCGGCGTCTACGAACTCCCCGGGATCGTCTCGCTCGAAGCGGGAAGGCCCAGCGGAGTCGCCGTCGATTTCTGGCGGGAGATCGCAGACCGGCTGGGCCTCGAATCGACCTTCATCGTCGAGAAGGACATCGCCACACTGATGGCCGACACCGCGGCCGGACGGATCGACGTGCTGCTGGGACCCCTGGCCGTGACCGAGGCCCGGGAGAAGGAGATCGACTTCACGCACCCCCTGCTGACGTCGGGGATGCGCATCGCCGTGCCCGGCCGCGAGGCACGCTCGTGGTTCGCGCCGCTCGCGTCGGTCTTCTCTCGCGAACTGCTCGCCGTCGCCCTCGCGATCCTGGGCCTCGTGGTCGTCACCGCCCATGTGCTCTGGTTCGTGGAGCGGTTTCGCAACGACCGGGCGTTTCCCCGCGGCTACCGCGAGGGCATCCGGGAGGCGATCTGGTGGAGCATCTCCACCGTGATGACCGGGGGCTGTGACAACAAGTCGATCGAGACGACGGCAGGCCGAGTGGTCGCGATCGTCTGGATCCTGGGGGGCATCGCCGCGATCGCCACCCTCACCTGCACGATCGCCGCCAAGCTCACGGCCGAGCAGGTGACCGGGTCGATCCACGGCCCTCGTGACCTTGCCGGGAGGATGGTGGGGGTGATGGAAAGCGCCGTTTCGGCGCAGGCGGTGCGAGCCCGTGGCGGCAGCGTGCTCTCCTATCCGCGGCTGCAAGACGCCCTGGATGCCGCCCGGCGGGGTGAGGTGGATGCGGTGGTGCACGAGAACCACATCATGCAGGCGCTGTTGGCAGTGCCGGAGAACGCCTCGTTCCGGCTCGTGGGCCCGATCTTCGACACCTACGACTTTGCGATGGGGGTGCCCCCCGGCAGCCCGCTCCGCGAGACGCTCGCGACTGCGATCCTGGCGGCCCGCGAGGACGGGTCGCTCAAGCGGATCATCGAGCGATCGTTCGGCCGGGAGGAATGACGCCACCGACGGCCCTTCAGGTCTTCTGCAGGGCCGTCGTGAGATCGGCCGCCAGGAAGGCGGCCTGCCCGGCATGGCAAACCTCGGCTTTGCCATCGCCGGGCGGAGCAAGCCGGGCCAGGGATGGCCGGCGCCGCGACGATGACGGTCCTTCAGTTCTTCTGAAGGGCCGTCGTGAGATCAAGAACGGCCTTCTTGCCGTCGGCGAAATACATGAGCGTGTTGTCGGCCGCGAACAGCGGGTTGGGGATGCCGGCGAAGCCCGGCGAGAGCGACCGCTTCACCACCACCACGGTGCGGGCCTTGTCCACGTCGAGGATCGGCATCCCCGCGATCGGGCTCGTGGGGTCGGTGCGGGCCGCCGGGTTCACGACGTCGTTGGCCCCGATCACGATCGCCACGTCGGTCTCCGGGAAGGTGGGGTTGATGTCGTCCATCTCTCGGAGCTTTTCATACGCGATGTCGGCCTCGGCCAGGAGCACGTTCATGTGGCCCGGCATCCGACCGGCCACGGGGTGGATCGCATACTCCACCGTCTTGCCCTGCTTCTCGAGTGCGTCAGCCAGTTCCCGGACGGCGTGCTGGGCCTGGGCCACGGCCAGGCCATAGCCCGGCACGATCACCACCCGATCGGCACCTTCGAGCACCATCGCGATCTCCTCGGCGCTCGCGCTCTTGATCTTGCCGGCATAGACGTCGTCGCCGCTGACGGCGGCGGTCGTGCCCAGGCCGCCGAACAAGACGCCCACGAGGGAGCGGTTCATCGCCTGGCACATGATGGCCGTGAGAATCAGGCCCGACGCGCCCACGAGTGAGCCGGCGATCACGAGCACCGAGTTGTCGATCACGAAGCCGGCCGCGGCGGCGGCCAGGCCCGAGTAGCTGTTCAAGAGGCAGATCACGACCGGCATGTCGGCCCCGCCGATCGGCATGGTGAGCGTGATGCCGAGGGCGCTGCCCACGATCACAAGCAGCCAGAAGAGCAGGTTCGACGACGGATAGGCACAGACGCCCCAGCCGATCAGGAGGGTGGCCGCAGCCAGGCCGAGGTTGATCCAGTGGCGGTTTGGGTCGGTCCAGGGCTTCTTGAACTGCGGCAACTCCTCGAGTTTGCCGAAGGCCACGAGGCTGCCCCAGAAGGTGACGGCGCCGATCAGGCCCGTGAGCGCGGTGGCGATCGCGAACTGGGTCCACGGGGGCAGCGGGCTGTCGGCGAGCTTCGCTGACGCGGAAGCGTTCCAGAGTTCCGCCCCGGCCACGAAGGTCGAGGCCGCCCCACCGAAGCCGTTCAGGAGCGCCACCATCTGCGGCATGCCCGTCATGGGATACTTGACCGCCATCACCGCGCCCACCGCCGCTCCGATCGCGGCCGCCACGCCCACGAGCACGAGCGGCCAGACGCCCCGCTCGGCGAGCGCCTCGAGCACAGGCTTCTCGAAGCAGGCAGCGACCAGCGCGATCGCCATGCCGGCCGCACCGAGGTAGTTGCCCTTCACGGCCGTCCGCGGGCCGGTCATGAGCTTGAAGGCCACGATGAACAGCATCGCGGCCGCAAGGTAGGCGAGGTTGATCCAGGCTTGGCTCGACATGGCGGGCTACTTCTTCTTCGGTTGGAACATTTCGAGCATCCGATGGGTGACGACGAAGCCCCCCGCCACGTTCACCATCGCCAGAACCACCGCCAGTAGGCCGAGGAAGTTGCCGAACCGGTAGCCGGCCGTGGCCACCGCCGCCGCCACCACGATCGCCCCCACGGCCGTGATCCCGGAGATCGCGTTGGAGCCGCTGGTGAGAGGCGTGTGAAGCCGCTGGGGCACCTTCGTGATCACCTCGAAGCCCACCCACATCGCCAGCAGGAATACCGTCAGCAGGCGGATGAACTTGGCCGCCGCGTCTTCCGGGGCGGCCGCGGCGTCGGCGAGGTGCATGGCGAGCAGGGTGGTGGTCATGGGTGTGTCAGGCAGCAGGGCGGCTGGTCGAGAAAAAAGGGGACAGTCCCCGGTTTCGTTGAAGCGGGGACTGTCCCCTTGTTAGGAAGGTTCCAGGGGCGGCAGGCCGAGCTTCTCCCGGATCCTGGGATGCACCACTTGGCCGCCGGTGGCGACCAGCGTGTCGCGAACGATTTCGTCGTCGGTGGCCAGCGTGCCGGGCAGGCCGCACTTCACGAGGTGGGCGAGGAAGGTGGCGATGTTCTTGGCATACAGCTGGCTCGTGTGGCCGGCCACGTCGGCGGCGAGGTTGGTGGGTCCGAGGATCGTGACGCCGTCCACCACGACCGTTGCGTCGGGCTTCGAGCCCTCGCAGTTGCCCCCGCGTTCGGCCGCCATGTCCACGATCACGCTGCCGGGCTTCATCCGAGCCACCATCTCGGCCGTGACGAGCACCGGCGCCTTCTGGCCGGGAATCAAGGCCGTGCACACGACCACGTCGCTGTCGGCGACGACCTTCCCGAGCAGATCCCGCTGCTTGGCGTAAAACTCCTCGCCCATCGCCTTGGCGTAACCACCGGCGGTTTCGCTCGTGCCGGTCTCGAGCGGCAACTCAACGAACTTCGCGCCAAGGCTCTGCACCTGCTCCTTGACCGCCGGGCGGACGTCGTAGGCGCTGACCTGCGCGCCGAGCCGCTTGGCGGTGGCGATCGCCTGCAGGCCGGCCACGCCCGCCCCGAGCACCAGCACCTTCGCCGGCGTGATCGTGCCGGCGGCGGTGGTCATCATCGGCAGGATCCGGGGCAGGTGGGTGGCGGCCACGAGCACGGCCCGGTAGCCGGCGATGTTGGCCTGGCTGGAGAGCACGTCCATGCTCTGGGCCCGGGTGATCCGGGGCACGAGTTCGAGCGAGAAGACGGTGGCTCCCTTCTCGGCGGCCTCCCGGCAGGCGGCCGG
>JBJTPO010000296.1:0-6865 GCA_046075145.1 Planctomycetota bacterium | reverse complement strand
ACCGGTCTCCGATCCGCGGAGAGCCTCTCCGCCAGGGACGCTAGCAGGGTCGACTTGCCGGTGCCGTGCGGGCCGACGATGGCGCCAAGCCGGTGTCGCTCGAGGGCGACGAGCACCGCTCCAACGTCGAGGGGCTCGCCCGCCCGGTCCAGCGGCGGCACGGCCCCCGGCCGGGTGTGCCGCGTGGCGAACGGATTGGATCGATGCCGTTCCGATCGTGCGAGGGTGGTCATGATCAGGACCGGAGGGGGAACGCCGCCGCGGGCACGCTGCCGAGGTCGAAGACATGCTCGGAGACAAAATCGCGGCCCGCGTCGAAGAACAGCCGCACCCGCACACACCAGCGGATCTTGACGATCACGCCCTCGTAGGAGAGGGGGCTCGCAGGCAGTCGGCCGCCGAAGCTGCCGGACATGGCCTGGGCGGTCGCCCTGTCGGTGAGCCGTTCGAAGAAATGCACCCCGATGTCCTCCTCCCCCTTGCCCTCGGTGTACCACACGATCGAGCGCTCGACCGCCCTGACCATCTGGCCCGGGGAGAGATCCACCTCGTAGCGCACCGCGATCGAGTCGAGGGGTTTGTAGCGACGGTCGGCGGTGCAAAAGTGCACCGTCACGCTGGGAGACTGGCGGATCGGGTCGGGCAGATTCGTCATGCCGCCGGATCTCCCGCCGCCGGAGGGAACACGACCACGGGAAAGGCCCGGGTGAAGGCCGGCCAGCGGGCGGGCCGGCCGCGGATCACGATCCGCCAGTTCACCGCGTTGTGCTCGGAGGCAAAGGAATGCATGGCGGTGGCCGGCACATGAATGGTCGCGCGGGCCTCGAACCGGGTGCCCGGCGTGAGTTGGAGGCCCTGCCACGACCCGAGCGGGGATTTCCAGACCACCAGCCGCTCGGTGCGGGTGTCGGTGCCCTGGCGGAACGTCGCCCGTTCCTCGAGCTCGAGCGACATCTCCAGCTCCCGAAACGCCCCGGAACCGCCCTGCGCGAGCAGGGCCTCATACGTGCCGCCGGGCCGGAGCGGATGAGCGGAGATCTCGAGTTGGGTCGTGCCCACGGCAGTCGCGAGCACCAGGCTGCGGGTGAAGGCCACGACGCCCGCGACACCCACGACCACGAACGGCACGAGCACCGCCAGGAGCAGCCAATCGATCCGGCCGCCCAGTAGGTCCAGGCCGGCGTTCACGGCGAGCAGCACGACCACCGCGTTCCAGAGCGCCGCGAACAGGCCCAGGCCCAGCAGGTTCCAGCTCTCCGGGCTCTCGATCGGCAGCCGGTAACGCAGGATGGTGCCCGGAGAGTTGACGAGATCGTCGCACGACGGAACCCCGGGGTGGCCGTGCGTCAACGTCGGCTCGTCCGCGAGCGAATCACGCGGCCGCAGGCCGGCCGCGGCCTGCCGTTCCTCGCTTCGCCCCCAGCGGCCGAGCGACCGAAACAGCCCGGCGCCGCCGAAGGCGAGCAGCGCCCCCGGCAGCAGCAGCGTCAGGGCCCACATCCACCAGTTGTAGCCCCGCGAGATCACCACGTCCGCCGGCTTGGCCGGGTCGTACCAGCAGATTCTTTCCTCGCCGAGCCGTGTGCGGTCGAGCCGCTCGAGGGCCCGGCTGCGATCGGTCTCTCGCGGCCCGTCGAAGGCCCAGGCCTCGAGGGTCTCCGCGCCGACCACGTACCGAAGCCGGATGCTCGGCTGCCACGACGCCCCGTCCGCGCCGGTCGATCGTCGGGCCAGACCCCTGCCGACGACCGTGCCGCGGCTCTCGACGAAGTCGTGATTGATCCGCCACTCTGGAACAGCGATGCCGGTGACCAGCAGGCCGCCGAAGGCGACGCCGGCCACCACGAGCGCGGCATGGAACAGCGCCTCGCCGACGGAACCCCAGACCTGCGAACCGGTCCGGCGGTGCCCCCGCTTCTTGGAGAAAAACCGCGGCAACCTCACGCGCTCGCTCCTGACAGCCCGCCCGCGCGACGGGTCGTGCAGGCCTACGGGGCGGTCGAGACGGGTCGGCGGGACTCGCCGTCACCCGGCGTCGCCGAGCGGAAAAACCCGATCTTCTCGAGCGCCTTGTAGACCTCTTCGAGGGTCTTCTCGCCAAAATTGGAAATCGAAAGCAGGTCGGAACGCGTGCAGTTGAGCAGGTCGTGGACCGTGAAAATGCCCCGCTCTTCGAGGCAGTTCGTGGTCCGGACGGAGAGGCCGATCTCGGCCGTGCTCATCTCGAGTTTCTCCGCCATTTCGTCTGACTGCATCAGGTCCTTGTAAGGAATCCGAGGCATGGGGTCCCTCCCGTGCGAATGGTCGTGTGAATGGTGTGGAATGACGCCCGCTCCCCCCGGCGTCCATCGACCGGCCGGAGAGCGTGGCACGGAATATAATGGAATCTTCACAAGCCCGACTACGCATGCACGGTCCTGGCACCGTGGCGGTGTGCCTGCCGAAGGCTTGCCCAGCCCGCCTGTTTCCCCGGAAAAACCTCGTGTCTTCACCGCTCCTCGACCGGCTCAACGAGGCGCAGCGGGCCGCCGCAGCCCATGTCGAGGGGCCGCTGCTGGTGCTGGCAGGGCCTGGCAGCGGCAAGACCAGGGTCGTCACCCATCGCGTCGCCAACCTGATCGCGGTGGGCGTGCCGGCGGCGTCGATCGTGGCGCTGACCTTCACCAACAAGGCGGCCGACGAGATGCGCCGGCGGGTGGCGGATCTCGTCGGGCCGCAGCCGGTGGAGATGGGAACCTTCCACCGGTTCGCCGCCCGACAGTTGCGGCGGCACGCCCGGCTGGTCGGGCTGACGAGCGACTACTCGATCTTCGATCCGGATGACGCTACGGCCGTGCTGAAGCGGGCGGCCAGGAAGTTGGGCCTGGCCCTTTCCCATACGCCGATCGACCGGATCGCCGGCGTGATTTCCCGGGCCAAGAACGACCTGCTGACACCCGAGACGTTCGAGCCCCGCTGGGGCAGGCCGGTGGACGACGTGGCCCGCACGCTCTGGCCGGTGTACCAGGAGATGCTGCTGGCGGCCAACGCGGTCGACTTCGACGACCTGCTCGTGCATCTGGCCCGGATGCTGGCCGACGACCCCGAGCTGCGGGCCACCCTCGATGCCCGGCACACGTTCATCCTGGTCGACGAGTACCAGGACACCAACGCCGTCCAATACGCGATCATCCGCGGGCTCTCGATCGACCATCCGAACATCGCGGTCACGGGCGATCCCGATCAGGCGATCTACGGCTGGCGGGGCGCCAGCATCCGCAACATCCTGGAGTTCGAGCGGGACTACCCCGCGGCCAAGGTCGTCACGCTTGAGCACAACTACCGCAGCACCTCCAACATCCTGGGCACGGCCGACCGGCTGATCGCCCACAACTCCCGCCGCAAGCCGAAGCGGCTGGTGACATCCGCCGAGCCGGGCGAGCGGGTGCGGATTGTGCTCGACGCTTCGGGGCAGGACGAGGCGGAGCGGATCGCCACGGAGATCGCGGCCGCCGTCGAGGCAGGGCGACGCACGCCTCGGGACTTCGCGATCCTGTTCCGCACCGCGGCGCTGTCGCGGTCGCTCGAGATCGCGCTGCGCACCGCCGGCGTGCCCTACCAACTCGTGCGCGGCCTGGAGTTCTTCAAGCGGCGCGAGATCCGTGACGTGGTCGCGTGGTTGCGGCTGCTGCGAAATCCCCGCGATGACGAGGCTTTCCTGCGGGTGGTCAACGTACCGTCACGGGGCATCGGCCGGCAGTCACTCGAACGCCTCGCCGCCTGGGCCGAGGACCACGGCACCAGCCGACTGGCCGCGGCGGCCGCGGCCGACCGGATCGCGGGCATGCCGAAGAAGGCTGCCCGCGAACTGCCGGCCTTCGCCCGGCTGCACGCCGCCCTCGGCGAAACGGCCGGCCGGGAGCCGAGCGTGGCCGCCCTGCTCGAGAGCGTGCTCGACCAGACGGGCTATCGCCGCCAGCTCCAGGACGAGTCGGAGGACGACGAGGAGGGCCTCGAGCGGCTGGCCAACGTCGAGGAGCTCGTGACGGCGGCCCGGCAGTATGACGAGTCGTTCGCCGCCGATCCCGCGGTCGGGGGCGAAGTCGACCCGCTGGGCGGGTTCCTGGAGACGACCGCGCTCGTCGCCGATGCCGATGCCTGGGACGCAGGGGCCGACCGGGTCGCCCTGATGACCTTTCACGCCGCCAAGGGGCTCGAGTTCCCGGTCGTCTATCTGGTCGCGATGGAGGATGGCATCCTGCCGCACGAACGAAGCCTGGGCCAATCGGAGCAACTCGAGGAGGAGCGGCGGCTGGTGTTCGTAGGCATCACCCGGGCCCGCGAGGAATTGCACGCCAGCTGCGCGAGGATGCGAGACTACCGCGGCACCCGGCGGATCTCGGCGCCGAGCGTGTTCCTCGCCGAGATGACCGGCAGCGAGACCGTGGTCACGGGCGACGAGGCGCCGGCGATCGGCAGCCGACCCGTCTTCGACCCGTTTGGAGACGCCGCCAGAGCGGCGGCCGACGTGTTTGCCGATGATGTTCATGACCACGAGTCCGCCACCGCTCCGCGGCTCAAGGTATTCCGGCCGGACGGCCTGACGCTTGAGACCGAGGAGTCGGAGGCGGCGGCCCCCGAGGATGGTGATGAACGGCCGGCCCGCGGTCGCGGGTCGAAGCGTGGCGACCGGGCGGTCGGCCGGGCCACGGACGTGGCGACCTGGGCAATGCCGCAGGCCGGCAGCCCGCAGGCGGAGTACCACTTCGAGCCTGGGCAGCGGGTGCGGCACGCCGAGTATGGCGAGGGTGTGCTGGTGAAAATCAGCGGAATCGGGACCAAGTCGGTGGGCACCATCACCTTCGACGGCCCGGCCGGGACGCGGAAGTTCGTCCTCGGCCACGGCGGCATCCTGCCCGTGGAGTAGCGGCAGGGTCCCGCGGGGCGGCTCCTGCCCCGGCACGCGGGCCACCCCGAGCCTGGAAGACGGCGTCAGCCGCCGTGGGCCCGCCACCACGCGACGGTGGCCTCGAGCCCGGCGTCGAAATCCTGCCTCGGCTCCCAGTCGAGCAGTTCGCGGGCTCGCGCGATGTCGAGTGCCCGTCGGGGCTGGCCGTCGGGCTTCGAGGCGTCCCAGGCGATCCGGCCGGCATAGCCGCAGGCCGCGGCGATCCTGGTCACGAGGTCACGGATCGCGATTTCACGGCCGCCGCCGAGATTGATGGGCACCGGCTCGTCCATCACCTCGGCCGCCCGCACCACGCCCTCCGCCGCGTCCTCGACGTGGAGAAACTCCCGCGTGGCGTTACCCGTGCCCCAGCAAACCACCTCCGCCGCGCCGGCGAGGCGGGCTTCCTCACACTTCCGAATCAGCGCCGGGATCACGTGGCTCGAGGCGGGGTCGAAATTGTCGCCCGGGCCGTACAGGTTCACCGGCACGACCACCGCGGAGCGGAGCCCGTACTCCCGGTGGTAGCCGTCGAGCATCACGAAGATCGCCTTCTTGGCCACGCCGTAGGGGGCGTTGGTCTCCTCGGGATAGCCGCTCCAGATGTCCTGCTCCCGGAAGGGGATCGGCGCATGCTTCGGATAGGCGCAGACCGTTCCTGTGTGGACGAACTTCTCCAGGCCTCGCCGTCGTGCCTGCTCGACCAGGTGCAGGCCCATCGCCATGTTGGCGTAGAAGAACCGTCCCGGATGGGCCATGTTGGCGCCGATCCCGCCCACCTCGGCCGCCAGGTGGATGACCACGTCCGGGCGGGCGGTTTCGTAGAGCCGCTCGACATCGCGCTCGACGGTGAGATCGAAATCGCGCCGCCGCGGGACGACGATCCGCTCGGAGGGCACGCCCCGTTCCGTGAGCCTGCGGCAGACCGACCGCCCGAGAAATCCCGCGCCGCCGGTGACCACGATCCGCTTGGTCGACAGTTCGATCATGGCGGCTGCGTCGGGCTCCGGGATCGGTCGATGCGGCTCAACGGTGCGGCAGGCCGGAGTCGTGGCCCGCATCACGGAGCACCTGCTCGCGAAGGGCGAGTTCCATGTCGGCGTCGATCATCAGCGCCACCAGTTCGTCGAAGGAGACCCGTGGCCGCCAGCCGAGACGGGTGCGAGCCTTGTCCGAGCAGCCCAGCAGCAAGTCGACCTCGGCCGGACGGAAGTAGCGCGGGTCGATCTCGACGAACTCACGATAGTCGAGCGCCAGCCGCCCGAAGGCCTTTTCGCAGAACTCCCGCACCGAGAAGGTCTCGTCGGTCGAGACGACGTAGTCGTCGGGTTGCTCCTGTTGGAGCATCAGCCACATGGCCTCGACGTAGTCGCCCGCGAAGCCCCAGTCGCGGCGGGCGTCGAGGTTGCCGAGATACAGCTTCTTCTGGAGCCCGAGCTTGATGCGGGTGGCGGCCCGAGTGATCTTCCGGGTAACGAAGGTCTCGCCGCGGCGGGGGCTCTCGTGGTTGAAGAGGATTCCGCACGAGGCGTGCAGGCCGTAGCTCTCCCGATAGTTGACCGTGATCCAGTGGGCATAGAGTTTTGCCACCCCGTAGGGGCTCCGCGGGTGGAAGGGGGTCGTCTCCCGCTGCGGCGTCTCCACGACCTTGCCGTACATCTCCGACGACGAGGCCTGGTAGAAGCGGATCTGGTACCCGACGGCGTCCTGGAAGTCGCGGATCGCTTCCAAGAGCCGCAAGACCCCGACGGCGGTGACGTCGGCCGTGTACGTGGGCTGGTCGAAGCTGACGCGGACGTGGCTCTGGGCGGCGAGGTTGTAGACCTCGGTGGGCCGGATCTCCCGGATCAGCCGGGCCAGGCCATTGCCATCGGCCATGTCGCCGTGATGAAGCACCAGCGGCCGCTCGACCTCGTGGATGTCGCGGTAGAGGTGCTC
>JBJTPO010000295.1:0-14503 GCA_046075145.1 Planctomycetota bacterium | reverse complement strand
GGCTGCTCGCACCTCCGGGCTCGCAGGGCCGCCGCGGAGCGGCGGCTGTGTTCGTGCGCGGGCTGGCGCGCGGCGGGTGTTGAAGCGAACCGACGTCGAGATGGCAATCCTGTTCGGCACGCCCTAGGCGGCCCTCGGTGCCTCCGAAAAGTGGGCCCAGGGAAACGTGGGTCCAGGTTTGGAACCTGGGCAATCCGGTCTGACGAAGCAATCGGCCCTGGACGTGGCGAGCCGGTTGAGACAGGCTGCAAGCCTGCCCCACTGTCGAGGCAGGAATCATGCCGAACAGGATCGGCAGGATGGCCGCAGCGAACGTCCAGCGAGAGGGCATGGGCAACCCCGAGCCTGCGCGCGGTAAGATCGACCCCATGAAGGAAGTCATCGCCGTCGTGAAGCCGTTCCTGGCCGAGCGGGTGCTCGAGGCGCTCAAGCTCGCGCCGCTCGAGGCCTGCACCGTCCAGGAGGTGAAGGGCTATGGGCGGCAGAAGAGCTACCTCGACCAATACGGCAAGAGCGAGTATTCACTGGCCTTCCTCCCCAAGGTCGAGATCCAGCTCTGGGTCGAGGATGCCCGCGTGGCCGAGGTGATCGAGCGGATCACGGCGGCCGCCCGCACGGGTCGGATGGGCGACGGCAAGATCTTCGTGCTGCCCGCGACCGAGCACGGTCAGGCAATCGGAGGCTGACTGGGTCAGGGTTTTCCGCGACGTGCGGGGGCTTTTGCCGGGTCCGGGTGGGCCGATTGGAGCGTGGGCGGGGCGGGGCGGTACACTCGCCACCCCGTTCCGTCCTCGCGACAATCCCTACGACCCGCAAGGTTTCCCATGACCCGCTTCCGGAATCGCCGGCCGAATCCCTTCAGCAGCCGGTTCGCCGGCCTCCTGCCTCTGGTCGCGGTGACGCTCCTCGCCGGCCGGATCTCCGCAAGCGAACTCGAGTCGTTGGGCTCCGATCCCTTGGGGACTCCGCCCGCCTTCGAGCCCGTCGGCGAGAGCCGCCTGGTGGCCGCTGCCGCCAAGCTCCGCGAGGCGATCGGTCCGCTGGACGCCTGGCTGAGCCGCAGCCAGAGCGGGACGGGCTGGCGAGCCTATCTCGACTGGCCCGCGCTCGAGCAGCAGGCGGCCTCAGCCAAGAACGCCAACGTGGAAACGCTGGCCCGCCTGTACCGGCGGTTTGATTCCGGTGCCGAGGGCCTCGAACTGGGCCGCTTCGCCGCCGTCCGGCGGGCGCTCGGAGGGTATCTCGAGGCGGTGGGCACGGCCAAGAACCCGAAGGCGGAAGAAGTGTACGGGCGGCGGATCGAGCAACTTGCCGGAGCCGTGGCGGCGGCCGCGGCTGCCGGAACGCCTGAGCCGCTCGAGCCGGTAGGGCCGATCCTGGCCCGACTCGAGGAGTCAGGCCAGGCTCCCGGGGTCGTCCAACGGATCCGTCGGGCCGTGGGGCGGCCCAACCTGCTGCTGGAAGTGGACGAGAGCCTGCTCGGCCGGGGTGTCAACCGGGTGGTCGATGAGACGGCGCCGGTGAACGATGTCGTGCTCGGAACCCGTGTCCGCGGCACCGGCCACACGACCGGTTTCATCACGCTCGACTTCCTGCCGTCGCTCGACCGGGCCGTCGTCGATCTGCGGCTCGACGCCACCAATCACTCGCGGACGAGAGGCGGCCAGGGCCCCGTCACGGTCCACACGCTGGGCACGACAACGATCAACGCCTCGAAGAAGGTGCTGATCGACGAGCACGGTGTGACGGCGCTCCCGGCCGAGGTCCACACCGACGTCGACACGCAGACGGCGGGGATCGGCGTGAGCGCTCCCTTTGGAAAGCGAATCATCCGCAAGATCGCCACCCGCAAGGTCGCGGAGATGCGGCCGCAGGCCGAGGCGATCTCCGCCCAGCGGGCCGAGGAGCGGGTCCGCAGCCAGTTTGAGGCCCAGACCGCCACGCCGATCGCCCAGGCCTCACGGGACTACCAGACGAAGTTTCGTCGCCGGCTGATGGATCGCGGCTGGTATCCGGAGATGCTCCACCTCAACACCGACGAACAGCGCATGTATGTCACGGCCCGCAAGTCGCTCGCCGACCAGGTGGCCGCCTTCAGCCAGCCGCCCGCGATCGACTCCGACGCGGTGCTTGCGGCCCGGCTCCATGAGTCGTTCTTCAACAACCTCGCCGAGCAGGAACTCGCCGGCCGCACCCTCACCAAGGAGCGGCTGGAGTCCGAGCTCGAGAAGGCCGGCCGCACGATCCCCGAGTCGCTCGAGAGCGAGCAGGATCAGCCGCCGTGGTCGATCACCTTCGCCAAGCGGAGGCCCGTCGAGCTGAAGGTGGGCGACGGGACCGTCCGGCTGACCGTCCGTGGCAGCGGCTACACCTCGGGCGATCGGGAGTTCGATGCGATGGACGTCTGGGCCACCTACCGGATCGAGTCGGAGGCGGGCCGCCACCGGCTCGTCCGCGATGGCGACGTGCAGATCTACCCGCCCGACTTCGTGCCAGGCGGCGGCAAGAAGTTGTCGGTGCAGCAGACCTCGCTGCGAGGCATCCTGCAGAAGCGGTTCAACAAGGTGTTCGACGAGGTGATCGAGATCAAGCCGCTGGACCTGCCGGGCGAGCTGGCCGCCGCCGGCCCGCTGCCGCTGGAGCAGCTCGTGGCCCGCAAGGACGGCTGGCTGGCCGCCGGCTGGCGGAAGGCCGATCCGGTGGTGTACGAGTCGGTCGCGACTGGCGTCTTCCACGAGGAGGCGATCCCGGGTGAGGTGATCATCGAGGAGCGGATCCTCTCCGAGGATCCGGTGGTCCACGGTGGGGTGATCTTCGAGTCGGCCGCCGAGGGGCAGACCGAAACCGGATCGCTCGTGCTCTCCCAGCCATGACGCCTGCCGAGCTCCGCTCCGCGATCGACATGGCGCTGGCCTGCAAATGGGACGAGGCCCACGGCATCGTGCAGGCCGACGAGGCCGATCCGACGGCCTGCTGGATCCACGCGGTGCTCCACAAGATCGAGGGCGACTCGGGCAACGCTCGCTCCTGGTACGCCCGTGCCGGCCGGCTCGACTGGGTGGGGCGCGACGCGGTCGAGGAGCTCGCCGCGATCCGCGACACGTTACCTCCGTAGGTCCGTCACGCCTGGCTACGTTGTCCTGCGAGGGCTCGGGATGGCCCGTGCCATCTCGCTGGACGCTCGCTCCAGGCATCCTGCGTGTGGTGTTCGACACTGGACGTGCCGAATGAGGCGGGCCGCGAAAAAGTGGGCCCGGGTTTGCAGCCTGGGCGAGCCGGGCTGACGAGTCAGTCGGGCTGGGAGTGGCGAGCCGATTCAGGCAGGCTGCAAGCCTGCCCCATGGCCGAGGCAACCCGGGTGCCGAACAGGATTGGCATCCTGCCTTCCGCTCACGTGGAGGAAACCGCGCTTCGCCGGGCACCGATCCGCCGCAGGCGGATTGGTCGGTGCTGCGCTCGGTTGCCTACGCCGCTCCCTTGGCACGGGCCACCCCTCGCGGCCCACGATTTCGATTACGGCCGAGTCGTGGCGGGCATCACCGTCTTGATGGGCCGCACCCAGATGTTGCGGAACTGCACCGGGTTGCCATGATCCTGGATCGTGATCGGGAGGGCGTCGCCGTGCGGCTTGTAGCGGGGCGGCTCGGGCCAGACCGTGGCCCCCTTGAGCACCGTGTCGGAGTGGATCGCCACCCCGTTGTGGACCACGCTCACTCGGCCGGGCTCGGCCACGAGGCCGTCGGCGGTGAACCGGGGCCGCGTGAACAGGATGTCATACGTCTGCCACTCGCCAGGGGCCCGGCAGGCGTTCACGGCCGGAGGCTGCTGCTTGTAGAGGGCGCCGCACTGGCCGTCGGGGTAGGTGAGCGGGCCGTCGGTGCCGTCCTCGAAGGAGTCGAGCACCTGGATCTCGTACTGTCCCATCAGGAACACGCCCGAGTTGCCCCGCCCCTGGCCCTTACCCGTGGCCGGCGCCGGCATCCGGAACTCGAGGTGCAGTTGGCAGTCGCCGAAGCCCTGCTTGGTCTCGATCATCCCTTTACCGACGGTCATGGCGCCATCGGCCACCGTCCATTTCTCGGCGTTGTTCCAGGCCCCCATCCCCAAGCCGTCAAAGAGCACGATCGCGTCGGCCGGCACGGCCGTGGGGCCGTCCGGCGCGGGGCCGGGATCGACGACCTTCGGCCGCGGCCACTCGATTGGCATCTGCCACTCGCCGCTTGGATGCTTGCGGCCGCGAAGCTGCAACCGGCGATCGCGGAGCGAGCGGGTGACGAGCGCCGCCTTGGCCTCGGCCTCGGCGACCGGCAGCCCGGGCTTGATGCCGGGACGGAGGTGGCCGGCGGCCGAGAGGTAGGCGTCACGGAGGATTTCCATCCGCTTGGTAACGTCCGGCAGGAACGGGGCGAGCCGCTCGGGCAGATCCGGAGCCAGCACCGCCTGCTCGTCCCCCAGGCCGGCGATCACGGCCCGGGCGATCTGCCACTGGCCCTCGTCGCCCGGATGCACGGAGTCGGCGGCGAAGGCGAACGTCGGATCCTGTTTCCGCCGCTCCTCGAGCGCCCGCCGCATCGGCCCGTGGACGTCGATCACGAGCCAGCCGTCGGCCCGCTTCGAGAGCAGCCAGTCCGAATAGGCCGCGAGCACGGCGTCGTAATCGACCTCGCCCGCGGGGCCGGGCTTGCCCGGTGGCCCGCCATAGACCGGCGGCGTGAGGTGGATGATCGTGGCCCCAGCCCCCTCGGCCGCGGCGTGCAGCCGCTCGCTGCCGGCCTTGAACTTCGCGAACCGCCCCTCATCGAGCGGCTGATAGATCCCGCAGTTCATGCCGTAGCAGGCCAAGACGACGTTTGGCCGCGCGAGCCTGAGCATGCGGTCGAGCCGCTCGTGGAGATCAGGCCGGGGAAAATTGCCGCCGGCGTGGCCGTCCTCGGAGAGCCCCGAGACCGTCTCGCTCGAGAGGCCGCAGTTGATCACCGCGGCATCGACGCCCTCGTATTCCATCCAGGCGGCGAGGTCCGCGACCCAGCCGCCGGCATAGGTGATCGAGTCGCCGAGCACGAGCACCCGCTTGGCGCTTTGGATCGCGGCACGGGGCGTCACCGTCTCGGCCGCAGTCGCCGGCAGGCCGATGAGGGCCGCGATCAGGGCCGCAAAGAGGCAACGTCTTGCGTGGGGAGGAGTAACGCCGCAGGCACGGGGTTGCCCGTGCCATCTCGCCGGACGCTCGCTGCGGGCCTCCAGCCCTTCGCTCGCTCGGAGGAAACCTCGCTTCGCCATCGTGGCTGCGCTCGATTTCCTACGCCGCTCGATTGGCACGGGCAACCCCTCGCAGACCATCGATGCGTCGAGTGGAGCGTCGATCGCCGGTTTGCGCACGACCACGGCCGCCCGGAGGTGCAGCCGGCGGCCGGGGCCGAAGGCCCGCGGGCCGCGAGCCCGCCGGGGCCATGGATGGCCCGCCGGGCGTAATTCCAAGTTCATTTTGTCTGAAGCGGCTCGGCCCCCTCCTTGATCGCGAACAGGTGGCTCTTGTTGGCGATGTAGAGCGTGTCGCCCACGGCGATCGGGGTGGAGTAGACACTGTTGCCCATGTTGATCTCGCCCAGGATCTTCATCTCGGGGGCGATCGCGAAGATCGTGATGTCGCCGTCCTCGTCGCCGATGTAGACCTTGCCGTCGGCGACGAGCGGCGAGCCCCACGAGGCCGCCAGCATGTCGTAGGTCCAGTGGGGCTTGCCGGTCGCGAGGTCGAGGCAATGGAAGAGGCCGCTGAAGTCGGCCACGAAGACCAGGCCGTCCTGGATCGCCACGGTGCCGCAGGTGCGGTGCATCGTCTCCTCGAAAGAAAGCTTGCCGTCGCCGTCGGCGTCGAGGCCGGGGTAGTGCCACTTCGCCGCCGACTTGGGGTTGGGGCGGGCCACCTCTCCCTGTTCCTCGATCACCGCCTGGTTGCGGCGATGGGGCAGGGGGGTGGCGGGATCCTTGAGGCTGACGGCGATCTCGCTCGAGACGTCGCCCCGTTTCGTGGGGTCGATGCACCACAGGTGGCCGACGCCCTCGCCGTGCTCCGGATCCTCGCCCACGGCGATGTACACCAGGCCGTCGTGGACCACCGGCGTGCCGATGATGTGGTTGCGGTCGGCACGGCCGCCGAGCGAATACTTCGACGCCTTGGGGTTGCAGTCGAACTTCCAGAGCAACTTCGCCTTGCCGTTCTCGCCGTGGGCGTCAAACGCATAGACCCAGCCGTCACCGCCGCCGAAGATCGCCTGCGGCACGCCCTCGATCTCGGCGAAGGCCGGACTCGACCACTGGCCGTGGAGCACGTTCGCCCCCGGCGAGCCGTCGGCCCAGAGAAGCTTGCCGTCCCGCTTGTCGACACAGAGGAAGCTCGGGGCCGCGAAGTTGGGCAGGTTGATGTGCCCCTCGTCCACGCCGTTGCCGGTGATCACGAACAGCCAGTCACCGTGGCCGGTGACGCTGCAGGAGCACATGTTGTGCTGCGAGACGCCCAGCTCCTTCATCATGTCGAGCACCCAGACCACGTCGGCCTCGTCGTCGGCCACCACCTTCTCTGCCGTGAAGGGGCCGTCGTTCTCTCCGTCGCGGAAGCCCTCGGTGTCGAGGCACTTCACCTCGCCTCGGCTGGTTACGTACCAGAGCCGGTCGCCCTCGACCATGGGAGCGCAGCAGATCCCCTGGAGCGGCCAGTCGTGGACGCGGCCGGTGGGCAGCTTTTCGCTCGAGTCCTGCCAGAGGAAGGAGCCGTCCTTGACGTCGAAGGCCAGGAGGCAGCCGAGATCGGTTGCCGGGGGATATCGCTTGAGCCAGCCCTTGCCGTTGTTGCTCCCCACATAGACCTTGCCGCCCGCCACGACCGGGTTGCCGTACGACTGGCTGCCGAGGGCCGCCACCCAGGCCACGTTCTGACTCGACTCCGGCTTCCACGCCCCCGTGTCATAGTCGAACTCGCCCGGGGCCCACTCCACCGGCAGGTTGGTGGCCTCAGGCGTGTTGTTGCGGGCAGGCGAACCGCCCCACTGGTTCCAGTCAGCGGCCGCCAGCGGACCGGCCAAGCCGGGGAGCAGGGCGACGAATGCGGTGCGCACGAACAGGCTCATTGCACGGCCTCCACGGAGACGTTGTCGATGAAGATCTCGGAGTCCTTCGAGTTGCCGAAGAAGCCGGGGCTGCCCTGGCGGTTGCCGCCCACGTGGACCCCCTCGATCGTCCAGGCTTCGGGCTCTGGCTCGCCCCGCGGCCAGACCTTGCCGCGGAGCGTGACGAACTCGTCCAGATCCGCGGTCGCGGAGTGCGTGCGGGCCTCGAACTTCATGGTGTACCAGCGGCCGGCTTCCCAGGGGAACGGCAGGGTCTTGGAAAAGTGCGTGGCCACCTGCGGCGGCCAGGAGCGGAGTTGCAGCTGCTGGGCGGCGCCCATCAGGTCGAGCGTGTACCGCTGGGCGATCAGGCCCATGTCGGGCATCCGCGCCTTCTCCAGGGCTGCGGCCGTGCCGAAAGCCTTCGTGAAGGCGTCGGCATCGCTGTCGGTCGTGGGCGTGGCCGGATCGCCGGGCGGCCCCACGCCGCTCTCCGCCGCCCGCAGATCGGCCTGGACGACGTAGTCGTGGAGCCCGATCGGCCCGATCCAGCCCTGGCTTCGCGTGCCCTTGGGAATCGTGGTCACCTTCACGAGGCACTTCGAACCGTCCACCTCGCGGATCGCGTGCCGATACCGCATCCCGACCCAGGGCAGCGGCGGCTCCCCCTTCATGAGGCCCGTCTTGGGATCGGCTGCGAGCGGGATCTCCTCGAAGTCGAACCTCCAGGGCAGCGGTGGCATCGAACGGATTCGGGCCCTGCCCTCGAGGTCGCCCACCTTCGCCGTCACGATGGCGCCGGCGTGTGTTCCAGCCGGCGCCGAGTAGCGGCCGTCGGCGGCGATGGTTCCAGCCGTCGTGGAGAACGCGGCCGGCGACTCCTTCACGAACCGACCGGCGGCGTCGTAGAGCCGCACCGTCAGCGGCAGCGTCTCGCCGGCGGCGATCTGCGCCTCGGCCGGCACGACCTGCACCCAGGCCGGCTCACCGGCCGAGCCCGTCGAGGTAGCCGCCGACACCACCCGAGCCCGGGTCGCCGTCGGCACCGATGCATCGCCGGCGTCCTTCGCGGCCAAACAGTAGATCCGGGCGCCGGTCACGAGGTACAGGAGCCCGTCGGCGGCGATTGGCGAGGCGGTCACTTCGTCCTCCTCGTCGAGCCGCATCCGGTGGGCGAACTTGAAGCCGTCGGGCGTCGGCTCGATCACGTGGAAGCCGCTCGTCGAGCAGACGACGAGCTTGCCGTCGGCCACCAGCGGGCTGCCGCGGACGATCGTGCCGAGGAGCTTCTGGGGCCGGCCGACGGGAGTGCCCGTGGCCTTGTCGAAGGCGTGCACCTTGGCGCCGTCCTCGACGAAATAGATTCGCTCGCCCAGCACGACCGGCATCGCGCGGCCGTCCATCACACCCTTCTTCTGCCAGACGGCGTTGGTGGGAGTGATCGCCCCGGTGCCCGTGCCCTTGAAGGCCGTGGCCGAGCCCATCGAGGTGTTGTCGAGGTTCTCCTCCGACTGCGAGATGTAGACGGTGTCGCCGGCCACCAGCGGCGGCGTGTTGATGCCGCGGCGGGAGAGGCTGAAGTTCCAGACGGCCTTTCCCGTCCGCGGCTGGAAGTTCCAGACGCTCCCGTCGCTCGAGCCGAAGACGAGCGCCGCCTGCCCGTCCAGTACCGCCAGCGAGGGCGTGCTGTAGGTGGTGTCTTCGGGCAGTTCCCTGGTGCCGTTCATCCACCGGACCTCGCCCGTGGCCTTGTCCATCCCCAGGAAGCGATGTGCCGGCCGTGCCGTGTCGCCCCAGCCGGTGACGACGGCGCTGGCGATCACCAGATCCTCGAATACGATCGGCACGTTCGTGCGGCCGCCATAGGTCGAGAGAAACCCGAACTCCTCGTGGAGGCTCCGCTGCCACTTGGTCTTGCCGGTGGCGGCGTCGATCGCCGTGAACACGCCGCACACGCCGTGGGCGAAGACGGTGTCACTCTCGGGGTCGGCGACCACCGACGACCAGCCGACCCGCTCCGCCGGTACGTCGGAGAGATAGACGTTGAACACGTTCTCCCAGAGCTTCTTGCCCGTGCGGGCGTCGAGGCAGATCACTTTCTCCGCCTCCTCGGCCGTCTCCGGCTTGTGCCGCACGATCGTGTACAGCCGGCCCGCCATGATCACGGGCGTGGAGATGCCCCCCTCGGGATGCGTCCAGCGGACGTTCTCACCCGACTCGGGATCGAACGACGTCACGAGCGGCGGTCCCTGATAGTGCCGATCCTGCATCGGCCCCCGCCAATCCGGCCAGTCGGCGGCATGGGCGAACCCCCCGAAGAGACCGACGATCGCGCCCACCAGAAGGCTCGCGCGGGTTTGACCGTACCGATCGAGCCGGCGGAGGAAACCGAGCGAAGCACGGAGGGCGGAGCGAGGTTTCCTCCGAGCGAGCGGAAGGCAGGCGGGCACCAATCCACCGCAGGCGGATTGGTCGCGGAGGGAGCGTCCGGCGAGATGGCTCGGGCAAACCCGAGCCCGCACGAGGTCAACTCGAATGCTGCGAAAGGGGACAGTCCCCGCTGCGGGGACTGTCCCCGGGGTGTCGGCCTTGAACACCATGATCACTCCGTGATCCCTTCTTCCTTGAGGTCCGCTGGCAGCTTGGGATCGACGATGCCGCGGGAGCCTCGGCCCTCCTCGAGCCGGCTGGCCACGTCGTTCTTGATGCTCTCGACGTCGGCCTCCCACCACTTTCGCCGCTCGGCCAGGTCGGCCGGCGCGACGAAGGGCCGCACGATCCGCATTCCCACGCCGAGCGCCGGTTCCTCGGTGTACCACCAGGGGCTCTTGGGGAAGTTGGGATCCACGTCCTTCCAGTCGGGATCCTCGGGCGTGCCGCCGGAGTCGCGCGAGCCCCGGCGGGCGGCGCTGCGGCACTCGCTCGCCTCGTCGTAGTAGGCACCACCCCGCAAGACCCGGGGATAGAGCCGCTCGGGCCACTGAATCGCCGCGGCCGCCGCCACCGGCTGGGGCAGGGCGGCCGGCTTGGCGTAGCCCTCAGCCACGAGCTCGTCCACCACCCACTCCGCCGCGTTGCCGTGCATGTCGTAGAGGCCGAAGGCGTTGGGCTTCTTCTGGCCGACGGGATGGGTCGTGTCGTCGGCGTTGTCGGCGAACCAGGCGACCTCGGCGAGGCCCTGCTCGTCGCCGCAGGCGAACGGGGCGGAGGTGCCGGCCCGGCAGGCGTATTCCCACTCGCTCTCGGCCGGCAGGCGGTAGAACCGGCCGGTCAGGCCGCTGAGCCACTTGGTGTATTGCCGGGCGGCGAACTGGGTCATCGAGACGGCGGGCAGGTCGGGATCCTCGCCGTTGGTGAAGGTGGTGGTGGGATCGTAGAGGTTGGAGGGGGCCGTCACGGCGTCGGCCACGTTGGCGTCGGTGACCGGCCGGATCTTCGCCGCCTGCATGGCGATGAACACGTCGCAGGTGGCCATGTACCGCTTGTATTCCGCCCAGGTGACCTCGTGCTGGCCCATCCAGAACGGGTCCACCCGCACTTCGAAGGCCGGTCCCTCGTCGGCGGTGCGGCCCACCTCGCCGTCGGCGCTGCCGAGCCGGAAGGTGCCCCCGGCTACGGGGATCATCCGAAAGGTGACCTCGCTGCCCGGGATCGTCTCCTCGTAGGGCGTCATCCAGCCGCCATCGACTTTCACGAACGGCCCGTCGCCGTTGGGCTTGGCATCACCGGCGACGAACCCGGGGGTGACGGCCGCAGCCGGCGCCTCGGCGGTCGGCGCGGCGCTCGCCGCCTGAAGCGAGAGGCCCAGGAGTCCGGTCAGGAACAGCTGGAAAAATCGACGAGCGGGCGAAAGGATGACGCGCATGGGTCCTCGAGGCGGGAGGGATCGCCGGCAGGGTCGCGAAAACGCCGGGCTTAAAAACCCGTAGATTGTACCGTGCCGCAAGGCCCCCGCCCACGCTCGGGTCGCGTCTCCGAAACCCAATGTCCACCAAGAAGAAGCCGCCGCAACCCACCACGTCCGCCCCCGCCAAGGCAGCCTCCAAGGCCGGCAAGGACCCGAAGTCGGAGCGGCCGGCCGAGCGGGTGGTGGCTGAGAACCGCAAGGCGCGGCACGACTTCGAGATCATTGACACGCTGGAGTGCGGGATCGCCCTGGTGGGGAGCGAGGTCAAGAGCCTGCGGGGCGGGCGGATGAGCCTCGACGAGGCCTACGGGCGGGTGGAACGGGGCGAGGTCTGGCTCTACGGCTGCGACATCCCGGAATACGAGAAGGCCAACCAGCTCAACCACAAGCCGAAGCGGCCGCGCAAGCTGCTCTTGCACCGCCGCGAGATCCGCACCTTCGCGGCCCAGGCGTTCGAGAAGGGGCTCACGCTCGTGCCCTTGAAAATGTATTTCAAGCACGGCCGCGTGAAGCTGCTCCTCGGGATCGGCCGCGGCCGCAAGGCCCACGACAAGCGGGAGAAGCTCAAGGCCGCCACGGCCCGCCGCGATATCGAAATCGCCCTCCGCGGGCGATCCCGCGGAGGGCGATGAAAGGGCGGCTGGCAGCGGCGGTGCGGGGATCGCCCGCGGCGGCTCACTCCGCGGCGACGAGTTCGCCGGAGGGAATGTCGGTGGAATCCTCGGGGTGCCAGAGGGGCATGCCCCGCTGGATCCGTTCGGCCAGGATGTCGATCTTCTCCCGCGAGCCGGCCGGGGCATGCGTGGGTACGAACTCCGAGGTGGTCACCGGCTCGAAGTTCTCGTCGTGGCCATACAACTCGATGATTTCGAAGACATTGCGGATCCGGGTCATCGACACGAAACAGCTCCTTGGGGGTGAGGGCAGTCGGCGCAACCATCGGGCCGGCGGCACCCCCGCCGGGCATGGCTGCTTGTTTCCCGTGAACACGCGGCGCGGGCTGCCGGTCAACCGAGTTCCCCGGTGAAAATCCGGATGGGAACAGCAGGCGGCGGGCCATCGCGAACGCCCGCTGACGAGGCGGCTCGAGGAGCCGCGGCGGGCTACGGCGTTCTTGGTGAACACTCGCATTATGAATCCGCGTTCATGCAAGTCAAACAATTCCGCGGCCCCGTTTTGCGACCGGAAAAACCGGCAATCTTTCCCGCCAATTGCCGAGGCGATCGCGGGCTCAGTACGCTTGGTGGAACACCCCTGGGGCGCAGGTGCGGCCGAAGCCGCCCGCCCGGCGGGGTGGGCCGGGGGCGGCCCGGGCCGAGGCCCGGTGGACGCCACAACCGATGCCGCAACTCACCGGATCGCTCACCAGCTACCCAGCCCGGGTTTCCTTCGTCGCCTACGTGGTCACGATCCTCGTCGGCGGCCTCCTGCTGACGCTCCCCGTCGCTCGCCAGGCCGACCGGCCGCCGGTTTCGCTGGTCGACGGCCTGTTCACCGCCACCAGTGCCTGCTGCGTGACCGGGCTGACCGTGCGGAGCACGGTCAGCGATTTTTCCGGCTTTGGCCAGGCGGTGATCCTGGGGCTGATCCAACTGGGCGGGCTGGGCATCATGACGATCACCACCCTGGCCGCGTTCCACATGGGCGGACAGGCCACGCTCCGGCAGCGGGTGGTGGTGGCCGACACGCTGGGCGTGAAGTCGGGCCGCGACCTCCGCTGGGTGGGCCGGGCGGTGATCCTGACGGTGATCGTGGCCGAGGCCGCCGGCTTTCTGCTGCTCGCAGCCTCGTCGTGGGGCACGGCGCCGGCGGCGGAGATCGCCTGGCGGTCGCTGTTCCACTCGGTGTCGGCCTTTTGCAATGCGGGATTCGCCCTGCACGACGCCAACCTCATGCCTGACGCGGCCAACGTCCCGATCAACCTCGTGATCTGCGGGCTGATCATCGTCGGCGGCATCGGTTTTCCGGTGATCATCGACGTGGGTGCCAGGCTGCGGGAGCGACGGGGCTTCTGGCAGCGGCTCTCGATCCAGTCGAAGCTGATGCTGATCGGCACCGCCGGGCTCCTGGCCATCGGGGCCGTCTCGTTCTGGCTGCTCGAGTGGGATGAGGCCCTGGCCGACAGGCCGCTGGCGACGCGGATCCTGATGGGTCTGTTTCACTCCTCGACCTGCCGGACGGCGGGATTCAACACCATCGACTACGGCACGCTCGCGAGTTCCACGCTGTTTCTCACGATCATCCTCATGGCGATCGGCGCCGGGCCCTGCTCGACGGCCGGCGGCTTCAAGGTGAGCACGCTGATGACCCTGCTGGTGAGTTCCTGGTCGAGCTTCCGCGGGCTGCCGCGGGCCAACATCTTCCGCCGGACCATCCCCGCCACCGCCGTCCGCCGGGCGACGGCGACGGCGCTTCTGTTCGGGGCGGTGGCCACGCTGGCCCTCGTGGCGCTGCTCGTGGTCGAGTCCCGCCACTCCACCTCGGACAGGCCGCGGTGGTTCCTCGAGTCGCTGTTCGAATGCATCTCCGCCCTCGGCACCGTGGGCCTCTCCACCGGAATCACGCCGCTGCTCTCCGATCCGGGCAAGATCGTCCTGATCGTGCTGATGCTCGTGGGCCGGCTCGGACCGATCTCCGCGGCAGTGGCGCTCAGCCGCCAACGCACCCCCTACCAGCCCGAATACCTCGAGGAGGAGCCGCTCGTCGGCTGACCGACCGTGAAAGTGACCAAGCGATTCGTGATGCTCGGGATGGGCACCTTCGGCACGGCCCTGGCCCGCAAGCTCGCCGCCAACGGCTGTCAGGTGATCGGCGTCGATTCCCGGCGCGAGCGGCTCGAGGCGGTCAAGCACGAGATCCAAGAGTGCGTGATCGGTGACTGCACCGACCGCGAGGTGCTCGAGAACCTCCCCTTGCGCGACGTCTCGGCCGTCTTCATCTCGCTGGGCGAGACGCTCTCGCACTCCCTCCTGGCAACGCTCCACGTCAAGGAACTCGGCGCGCGTCAGGTGATCGTCAAGGGCGTCACCAAGGAGCACGGCAAGATCCTCGAGCACCTCGGCGTCGATCGGGTGGTGTTCCCTGAGGAGGAGGTGGCCCGCCAGCTGGCCGACAAGATGACCTGGCCCAACGTGCTCGACTTCCTGCCGATCGATCCCGACTACAGCGTGGCTGAAGTGGCGATGCCCGCCTCGCTGTCGGGCAAGACGCTGGCCGAGGCCAACCTCCGCACCGCGATCGGCGTGCACGTGATGGGGATCAAGGACGTGCTCTCCGGCAAGTTCGAGATGTTCCCCGACGGCCGCCGCAAGCTGCTCGACGACCAGGTGCTCCTGGTCGTGGGACGGGCGGAGGAACTCCAGGCCCTCCGGGACCTGCCGTAAGGTTGGCCCTCTCCGCGCGCCGCTCGGGGTCGCCCGTGCCATCGCCGCGGACGCTCACTACCGGCAGCCTGCCGTTCGCTCGCGCGGAGGAAACCTCGCTTCGCAACGGG
>JBJTPO010000294.1:0-1842 GCA_046075145.1 Planctomycetota bacterium | reverse complement strand
CGGCCGTGGTGGAAGACATCGAGGTGATTCCGGTCTCGTCGCTTGCCGAAGCGGTCCAGTTCTTCGCGGGCGACCTGCAGATCCCGCCGGCGCCACCACGGGTGGCGGAGTGGTTCGACCGCTACGCCGCCTACGACGTCGACTTCGCCGATGTCCGCGGCCAGGAGGCGGCCAAGCGGGCGATCTGCGTGGCCGCGGCGGGCGGCCACAACTGTCTGATGGTCGGCCCGCCGGGGGGCGGCAAGACGATGCTCGCCAAGCGCGTGCCCACGATCCTGCCCCAGCTCTCGGCCGCGGAGTCGATCGAGACGACCCGAATCTACAGCGCGCTCGGGCTGATGCAGCCGGGTCAGCCGCTGTTGGCCACGCGCCCCTTCCGGGCGCCCCACCACACGATCAGCGAGGCCGGGCTGGTGGGGGGGCGTTCGATCCCGATGCCGGGGGAGATCAGCCTGGCCCACAATGGCGTGCTTTTTCTGGACGAGCTTCCGGAGTTCAACCGGCGCACACTGGAGGTGCTGCGCCAGCCGCTCGAGGATGGCGAGGTGACCATCAGCCGGGCCAAGACCACGACCCGCTTCCCGGCCGACTTCATGCTGGTGGCCGCCCTCAACCCCTGCCCCTGCGGCTACCGCGGCGACCCGCGGCGGCAGTGCCAGTGCACGACGCCGCAGGTGGAGAAGTACATGGGCAAGGTCTCGGGGCCGCTGCTCGACCGGATCGACATCCATCTGGAAGTGCCTGCAGTGCCGTTTCGCGAGTTGGCCGCCAAGCGACCGGGCACGTCGAGCAGTCAGATGCGGGAGGCCGTGCTGGCGGCACGGCTGCGTCAGACGGAGCGGTTCAAAGATTTGGCGACCCGATCCAACGCGCGGATGACGAGCCGCCAGATCAGGGATTTTTGTCGCCTCGATCCCGCCGCAGCGGAGCTCCTGCGGGCGGCGGTGGCCGACTTGGGGCTCTCAGCCAGGGCCCATGACAAGGTGCTGCGGGTGGCTCGTACGGTCGCCGACCTCGATGCGGCCGACGCGATCGGCTGCAGCCATGTGAGCGAGGCGATCAACTACCGGCTGCTCGACCGGGGCTTGTGGCAGTGATCGTGGCGCTGCCGAGCGGAGTCGTCAGCCAGAGGCCTGCCGGGCACGCCTGCGGTCCGGCGTGGCGACGCGATCACAGTCGCTCACGAATGGGCGCCGACGATGCTGATCTGCCAGACTGCTTGCATGCACGCGCTCGTCACTCCGACTGTCGCAGGAGGCCCCGACCCGGCCAAAGGGTCGGCGGCGCGCAGCACACGCTCCGCGCAGATGGCCCGGCTGGCGGTGGCCGCCGCCCTGGCCGTGCTCGGCTGCGGGCTGTTTCTGGTGGATGTGCCGGTCGCCGTCTGGTGTCGCGGGCATCGGTTGCCGGGCGACCTGGCCCGCTTGGTGGACCTCTCGGAGGCGTTCGCTCATGGACTGGCGGTGGCCGTGCTCCTCGGCGTGACGGCGAGCCTGGACCCGGTGCTGCGGCGGGCCCGGAGTTGGCCGGCCGCCCGCGTCGACATCGTGCGGCTCGTGGCCGCGTCTTACGCCGGCGGCTTGGCGGTGGATCTCGTGAAGGCGGTCGTGACCCGAGTGCGTCCGCGGGCCGTCGACCTCACGGCAGTGACCACGGCCTTCGACACCTTCGGCGCGACCGCGGCGCTGGCCGACCTTGGCGGCGGACCACTCGGCAAGAGCGCCGACCTGATGAGTTTTCCTTCCGGTCATGCTGCCGTGGCGGCCGGCCTCGCCACGGCTCTGGCGTGGAAGTATCCGCACGGCGCGCTCACGTTCGCGGGGCTCGCGGCCGCCGCGGCGG
>JBJTPO010000293.1:0-2978 GCA_046075145.1 Planctomycetota bacterium | reverse complement strand
GCTCCTCGGCGGCCAGCGCCAGCCGGGCGGGCGTCTTGCGGCCTTGCTTTGCCGTCGCCACGAACTGGTCGAGCAGCACCTCGCCCAGCGTGTAGGCCGCCCCATGCCGGCGGGCGATCACCCGCATGGCGCGATCGCTGTAGCCCGAGAGCGCCGCCTGCACCAGCGGTGATGCGAGCGACACGCCACCGATCGCGGGTGGGCGGCGGTCGGGGGCGGTCAAGGGCGTCATGGCGACGGTCATCGTACCGTGGATCGTCGCCCGCCCGCAGTCGACTAGGTCAGCACCGGGCACTGGTCGAACCACGTGTGGCCCTGCGAGGCCATCCACTCGACGCTCTCCATCGGGCCCCAATCACCCGGCTCGTACACGGGGACCGGCGGCATGTCGACCGAGCCCCAGGCCCGCACGAAGGGGTCGATGATCTCCCACGACTTCTCCACCTCGTCGGCCCGCGCGAACAGGCTCGCGTCGCCGTGCATCACGTCGAGCAGGAGCGGCTCGTACGCCTCGGGCAGGCGGTCCGCGAACTCGCGGGAGTAGCTGAACTCGAGGTCGGTGTAGCGGAGCCGCATTCCGCCCCCGGGCACCTTGGTGTGGAAGTGGAGCTGGATGCCCTCGGCCGGCTGGATCTGGATCACGAGCCGGTTGGCCTCGCGATGAAACGAGGAACGGCCCGCCTTGAACAGCTCCAGCGGCGGCTGGCGAAACTCGATCACGATCTGCGTGGTGCGGCAGCTCATCGCCTTGCCGCTGCGGAGGTAGAAGGGCACGCCTTGCCACCGCCAGTTGTCGATCTCCAGGCGGATGGCGCCGAACGTGGCCGTGCGGCTCGTCGGCGGCACGTCCGGCTCTGCGAGATAGCCGCGATACTGCCCGCGGACGCCGGCGGCGGCAACCTCCCCGAGAGCGAGCGGCCGGATCGCCTCGAGCACCTTCACCTTCTCGTTTCGCACGGCCGTGGCGTTGAACCGGGCTGGCGCCTCCATGGCCGTCACCATCAGGAGTTGGAGCAGGTGGTTCTGGAACATGTCGCGGAGGACGCCGGCCGTGTCGTAGTAGCCGCCCCGCCGGCCCACGGTGACCTCCTCGGCCACCGTGATCTGCACGTGGTCGATGTACCGGCGGTTCCAGATCGGCTCGAAGATCGTGTTGGCGAACCGCAACGCGAGGATGTTCTGGACCGACTCCTTGCCGAGGTAGTGGTCGATGCGAAACACCTGGCTCTCGCGGAACACCGCGTGGAGCCGCTCGTTGAGCGCCTGCGCGGTGGTCAGATCGGTGCCGAAGGGCTTCTCCACCACGACCCGCCGGGGCGCGGCCGTCTCGTCGGCCATGCCCTGCGCACCGAGTGAGGCCACGACCGGCTCGTAGAACTGCGGAGCCGTGGCGAGGTAGGAGACGCGGGTCGACGGGGCTCCGCCCTCGATCGCGGCGAGCCGCTCGGCCAGGCTGGCGAAGTCCTCGTGCCGGCCGATGTCGCCCGGCTGGTAGAAGATCGTCGTGGCGAACTCGGCCCAAGCCGCCTCGTCGAACGGCTGACTACCGGCGTGCTTGGCGGTGGATTCGCGGAGGCTCGCCCGCCATTCGGCGTCGGAGTGGGGTGTTCGCGAGAAGCCCACGATCCGCGTCTCGGGCGGCAGCGTCCCGGCCCGCTTGAGGTTGTAGAGGGCCGGCACGAGCTTGCGGCTCGTCAGATCCCCCGAGGCGCCGAAGATAATGATCGTGTGGGGCATGGAAACTCCCGCCTACAGCCGCATGCCGGTGAAGCCGCCGTCGACATAGAGCTCCGCGCCGGTGATGAAGCTGCCGGCGACCGGGGCGCAGAGCAGGATCATCGCCCCCACGAGCTCCTCGGGATCGCCGAAGCGGTTCATCGGCGTCTGGCCCATGATCGAGGCGGTCCGCTCGGGTGAGAGGATCGTGCGGTTCTGCTCGGCCGGGAAAAATCCAGGGCAGAGCACGTTGACCCGCACGCCCTGCGGCGCCAGCTCGCGGGCCACGTTCTTCGTGTAGTTGACGACGGCGGCCTTCGAGGCCGAGTAGATGAAGACCTTCGAGAGCGGCTTGTCGGCCGACACGCTGCCGATGTTGAGAATCGCCCCGCCGCCGTTGGCCGCCATGTGGGCCCCGAAGATCTGGCAGCCGAGGTGGGTGCTCTTGAGGTTGGTGTCGAGCACCTTCGCGTAGTCGTCGTCGGGGATGTCGAAGTAGGGCACCGCCGAGTTCACGCCCGCGCAGTTGACGAGGATGTCGACCCGGCCGGTGGCATGCAGGGTAGCCTCGAGGAGCGACGTCACGCTCTCGCGGTCGACGGCATCCACGCTCACGAAGGTGCCGTCGCCACCGGCGGCCTTGATGGCATCGACCCGCGCGGCGCCCCGGTCGGCGCCACGGCCCGCGACCACCACGAAGGCGCCGGCTCGCGCCAGCCCCTCCGCGAGGGCTCCGCCGAGCACGCCGGTGCCGCCGACGACCACGGCCGTGCGGCCCGACAGTCCGAACAAGTTTTCGAGAAAAGCCTTGGCCATCGTCATGCTCCCACGGGCTTGCGGAGGTCGAGCCATTCGGTGTGGAACGTGCCCGGCCTGTCGGTCCGCTCGTAGGTGTGGGCGCCGAAGTAGTCGCGCTGGGCCTGGAGCAGGTTGGCCGGCAGGTTGGCGTGGCGATAGCCGTCGTAGTAGGCGAGCGCCGTCATGAAGGCCGGCACGGGCACGCCGATCGTGGCCGCCGTGGCGACCACGTGCCGCCAGGCCTTCTGGGCCTTCGTCAGCGCGGCGGTGAAGTAAGGGGCCAGCATCAAGTTCTCGAGGTCGGGCTTCGCCTTGTAGGCCTCGTGGATCCGCTCCAGGAACTGGGCGCGGATGATGCAGCCGCCCCGCCACATCATGGCGATGGCCCCGTAGTCGAGCGGCCAGTCGTGCTCCTTCGCGGCGGCGGCGAGTTGCACGAAGCCCTGGGCGTAGCTGGCGATCTT
>JBJTPO010000292.1:0-1210 GCA_046075145.1 Planctomycetota bacterium | reverse complement strand
CCGATAGCGATGACTGCCGCACTCGAGCCGGAGTGGCGGAATGGCAGACGCGGCGGACTCAAAATCCGTTGCCCGCAAGGGCGTGTGGGTTCAAGTCCCACCTCCGGCATTGCAGAAACCACGGGGAAGAGTGGGGTTCGCGAACGGTCGGCCGACGCTCTTCGAAGGCTCGTCAACCCTTCGATGCCTGTGAACGTGCCATTGACCGTCCTATCCTTATCGCTTTGCGTCGGAGCCTATCGGTCGATCTCACGACGTGTTTCACGCCGTGCTTACGGCTAGCCGCCTCCAAAGGGACAACCGGCGCGATCCAACGCGGCCTGGTGTCCCTTCCATCCGCCCGTGCGATGGGCAACTGAGACCTCATAGATACCGCGACGCGCTGCGAGAATGGGGTCGTCCGAAAGCTCGATGCCATCAGTCACGCGCGTAGGGTCGTGCATCATCACCGGATCGCCGATCTCTTCAATCGTCGTCGGACGCGTGATCGCGAGGCGCCCGATCGTCACTCGTGGACGGTCATCGGGCCAAGGCGCATTGGGATCGTCCGTCGGATCGTCCTTTCCCGCCAATTGCAGGACCAGGTCGAAAGTGACGGGCGCCTGGCGCAGCCGTTCCTCGAGCTCATCGAACAGATACGAGGGCGGCAGTTTTTCCAGATCTTCCATTGCTTGGCCTGCGACGCCGGCTTGAGGTTCCCAGTGATAGCGTGCGTACACCGCGTTCTCAGAGGCATTCACGAAGCGGAACGCGTGGAGCGCATGGAATGCCGTGCGTGCAAAGCTGACGGCTGCCGGAACTTGCTGCTTCAGCTTCAGGGCGTGCGCGACCCATGGTCGGGAGGAGAGGAACGGCCCCAGCCTCGTGGGATCGAACTTGCCGGTTTCAGGATCTAGGGCAGCCTGCCCGAGTGCGAGCAACTCCTCCGGCGTCCGAGTGAAGAAAACCGTTATCGGCAGGGCAATAAGGTCTGTGACCGTGCCATCGGCCAGATAGAACCGCGTGGCCATCGAGACCGAGCCGTTCGGCCCAAACGGATTCCCGGACGGACTGTTGGAAAACCGCACCGTTACCGGGACCGGCTGCCCTTGTAAGTGCACCGCACGGCTGATCTGCCGAGCCTCCGGCGTCGCCGTGAAAGTCGCCATGTAGTAGCGTCCTTGCGCATGGATTGCACGATACCCAGGATGAAACCCTTGAGATTTGTGGA
>JBJTPO010000291.1:0-5597 GCA_046075145.1 Planctomycetota bacterium | reverse complement strand
GGAGGGCAAGGAGGCGATCACCCACGTCGCGCCGCTCGAGCACTTCGGCGACGCGTTCACGCTCGTGGAGTGCCGGCTGGAGACGGGCCGCACGCACCAGATCCGGATCCACATGGCCGAGAGCGGCCATCCGGTCTGCGGCGAGCGGGTCTATTTCCCGACCCGTCGCGGCGTGGCCAAGGACGAATCGCAGGCACCGCGGATCATGCTCCACGCCGCGGAGCTCGGCTTCGTGCACCCGGAGAGCGGGGAGGAACTCCGATTCGAGAGCCCGCTCCCGACCGACATGCGACGGGTGCTCGCGGCGCTGCGGAAGCGGTTTCCGTGACCGGCGCGGCGTGTCACCGGCCGGGGCGTCACGGCCCGCCCAAGCGGGGCAGCGCTTCGCCACCGTCCCGCGTGGCCGCGGCCTTCCAGACCGCCGGGTCGACGGCGTCGTCGACGAACCGGACGGCCGCGTCGGCGAACGTCACGTGGACGCCACCGTTGTGGCGGCTGCGGGCCGCCCGCCAGCCGTAGCCGGCGTAGAGCTTGGCGAGTTCGGGCGTCGTCATCAGGGCGGCGATGCAGTCGATCGTGGCGTCGTTCGGGTTGCGCTCGTGATTGTAGAGCGTGGTGCGATACTCTCCATTGGCCCAGGAGAAGCCCCGCAGGTCGGTGAAGTTCCAGTTGCGGGCGTTGCCGCATCGCTCGTCGCTGAGCGGCGTGAAGAAGATGAAGGCGTAGGCGGTGGCGGCGTTGGCGACCGCGGGATCGGCCGAGGCGGCCGGCCCCTCGCCCAGCGTGCTCTCGGATAAGGCGACCGTCTTCGAGAGGCCGTCGGACACGTTCCTGGCCCGTGTTTCGGAGTTGATGAAGAACAGCCCGTCGGTCTCGAAAGGCGTCCCGCCGCCGCCGCCGCTGCCAGTGCAGACGGCGTAGTTCGTGGGGCCGAAGACGGGCGAAACCGGTCGGCCGCGGTCGCTGGGACAGAGAAAGAGCGGCACCGACCGGGCGACCGCCTCCCGGTTCTGGTTTGAGATCGCATTCGAGCCGAATCCCGTGAACAGCGGCACCGTCAGGTCGAGGTCGGCGAACAGCCGGCTCTCCTCGAAGTAGGGCGCCAGGTGGGCCAGGGCCGACCAGCGGAAGAACTGGTGGGGAAAGCGGCGGTTGCCGCTCCACTCCCGCGACTCGGCACCCGCCGGATACGTTCCCTTGGCCGACTCGTGGGCCTGCAGCGCGAGCCCCAGCTGCCGGAGGTTGCTGCTGCAACTCGTGCGGCGCACCGACTCACGGGCCGCCTGCAGCGCCGGCAGGAGAATCCCCGCCAGAACCGCGATCAGCCCGATGACGACGAGGACCTCGACGAGCGTGACGCCGCGGCGACTCATGGCGTCCGAAGGCGGCGCTGCCGCCGGATCACCCAGGCCAGTCCGCCGAGCCCTGCTGCAACCAGCCCGATGCTCCCCGGCTCGGGCACCGGCGCGATCACGATGCCGCCCAACTGGCCGAACGAGGAGCTGTAGTAGCCGAGCGACGAAAGGGACCCGTTGGAGTCGAGGATCGAGATCACACCGGACCCGAACACGCTCGCCGCCAGGATCGAGCCGTTGGCCAGCTTGGCGATCGGCCCAACCTCGTAGTACATCGAGGCGCCGAGCGAGCCGAACTCCGTCGTCGAGGTGGTGCTCAGATTCGTGCGAAACACCTTGCTGTTGGTGACGCTGCCGATGAACAGCGACGTGCCGTCGAGGATCAGTCCGGCCGGACCCCACAGGCCGTCGCTAAAATATTCGTCGGCCGCCACCTGCTGCTGGTAGGCCCCGGTCGCATTCAGCGACACCACGTTTCCGATGAAGACTGGGTTGCCGCCGAGGCTCACGTATTGTGAGTTGCTGACATAGGTGGTGCCATTGGCGGCAACCGCCAGCCCGGAACTCCCGTTGAGCGTGATCCCGGTGTTGTAGGGCGTGGGGGACACCGTGGGGGAGCCGGTGCTCCAGCCGCTGACCTGCACGATGTCGCCCGCCCCACTGGAACCCAGGATCCCAACCCGGCCGACGAGCATCTGGCCGCCGAGCCCGGCGGGACGGAAGGCGATCGCCGAGGGCTGGGCCTGGGTCGAGGAGTTGAGCGTGACGAGCGAGGCCCATTGATTGGTGGCGATATCGTAACGGGAGATCCGCGGCGGGCCCCCGGCCGTGCCATTCCCCCACTCGGCGATATAGAGCCGGCCGTCCGGTCCCAGCGCCAGGCCTGATGGCTGCATCAAGCCCGACACGAGCGTGGTCACCGGCGTGGACTGCTCGAGGTTCGCGACAGCGACCGCGTTTGCGGAGTCAAACCGCACGAGGGTGTTGCCGGACTTGCTGATCGCATAGATCCACTCGGCCCGTACGGAGCCGGGGGCGATCGCGGCCGAGATGACGAGTAGCAGACAGATCGCGTTGAGCAGAAGGCGAACCATGAAAGGAGGTGTCTCCTGCGAGGCCGTCGTCCGTGGGCCCACGCCAAGGGCCCGCCGGATGACGCCGGGCGCCGATGACGCGTTCACGAGCGGTTCACGGAGGTTGGAAGGAGGGGCCGAAACCGCTTCTGAAAACCCCCAAAATACTAACCAAACACCCCCTCGGCCGCAATCGCTCGATCCGGCGAAACCACGCACTCCCTGCGATGACCTCGCGTCTCCTCAGGGGCGAGCGCCGCAGGCCAAACCGGCGTAATCGGGCCGCTCTGCCGCGTTTTCACACCGCCGGGCCGCCGTCACGCGGCAGTCCAGGATCACGAACGCGCCATGCATCTGCAACCCGTCCCCCACCAGCGGCCCGATGGCGTGACCCGCGAGCAGGGCCCGCCAGCCGGCCGCCCAGACCGCGGGCCCAAACAGCTGCCCAATGGAGCCGCGAGGCAGGTCGAGCGCGCGATAGAGCCGCGTCCCCGGATCCGAGATTCGATCCACCTGCTCGATTCCGTGACGGGCAAAGAGTGGGCGGATGTCGGCGTCGCTCCCCTGGTGCACGACCACGAGCCGCAGGCCGGCCGCCTCGATGGTCGGCAGTGCCGAAGCCAGGTCGGCGATCGCCTGGCGGCAGAAGATGCAGCCGGAATGCCGCAGCAGCACCAACAGCACGGGTGAGGTTCGAAGGACCGCTGCGAGCGACTCACCCGACTGCGTGGTCGCCTCGGCCAACGCCGCCTCCAGTTCATGGGGCGAGGCACCGCCGGCGGTGTCGGTGTTCACACGGAACGCATACCAGAGGATCGCCGCGAACGGAATCCACCAGATCAGGTCGTTCGTCGGGAGCGTCACGCCGAAGGCGGCGGGGACCGTGCCCTGGGCGACGCCCATGACATAGCCCAGCGGACCGAAGATCTTGCCGAGAAAGCCCACCAGCACGATCGGCCAGTGACGGGCCGGGTCGCGGGCGGCCACGAGGTAGCCGATTCCGTACACCCCCACGATCATGCCGACGCACTGCCAGATGAATGGATAGTTGGGCAGGTCCATCCCTGTGAGGTGGAAAAGCCAGCCCGGCACCAGCACGGTCAGCCCGCCCCAGGCGAGGTTGTAGACGCCCGCCGCCGTCAGGCAGAACGCCATCCAGCGCGGGTGATGGGGCGGCGGGGAAGGCATGGACCAAACGGACTCTGTCGGTGGGGCAAGCGGCAGCGGACATGCCGGTGCGGCCGGCCTCCACTATCGTAAGACCGCGGCGGCGGGGTGCCCGTAACCGACCCCGCCCGGGGCCAGTGCGTATGCTTCGGACATGGAGCACGCGGCACGGCAGGCCATTCGGGCGGCGACGTTTCTGGCGATGCTCCTGCCGGCCCCGGGCTTCGATCCGGGCCGCTCGGCGGTAGCCAGCCCGGTGGTCGATGACGAGCGACTGACGCGTGAGTTCGTGGCCAAGCTCGGCCGCCTGGTCGATGCCGCCGCGGCGGACGGCGGCACGCTGGGCTCAGAAGCCGCCGCCGACCAGCTCGCAGCCGCCGAGGGACGGGCAGTCCGCGTGCCGCCCACGACCGTGCCTTGCGCCATCGGGCCCGAGAGGTCGATCTACGACTCCATGATGCCGGCGGTGGTCGTGGTGGGTTCGGTCTACAAGTGCGGCAAGTGCAACGACTGGCACATGGGGGGACTCGCAAGCGGCTGGCTCCTGTCGGCGGACGGCCTCGTGGTGACCAATCACCACGTCTTCGGCCGTGATCCCAACCATCGCTTCGGCGTGATGACGGCCGACGGCGAGGTGTATGCGGTGGACGGAGTGCTGGCCGCCGACGCCCCGGGCGACGCGGTGGTCGTGAGGATCGACACGCGGGGCCGACCGCTTCCCTGCCTCGCCCTGGGACAGACGCCCGAGTGCGGCGACGACGTGACCGTGATCAGCCACCCTGCGGGCCGGTTCTTCTGCCTCACCGAAGGCGTGGTCTCGCGGTTTCACCGCCAGCGGCAGCAGCCGCGGTCGGAACCAGCGGACGAGTCACCGCCCGCCGGCGATCGGCCGCCTGCCAAGCCCGTCGCGCCCGATCCGGCAGCAGCCAATCCCGCTGCCACAAGGGCCGCGGTCTGGATGAGCGTGACGGCCGACTACGCGGTCGGCTCGAGCGGCGGGCCCGTACTCAACTCCGCCGGCGAGGTGGTGGGGATGGTGTCCCGGACCTTCTCCGCCCGCGCGGGCGACCGCCGAAAGCTGAGCGGAACGCCCGGCGACCAGATGGTCTTCAAGGACTGCGTATCGCTCGACACCCTCCGCCGGCTCGTCGCCGACGACCCCTCGTGACGGCCGCGTTGATTCCGACGCGAATGCCCGGCTTGGATTCGAACCAAGACAAAGGGAACCAAAATCCCTTGTGCTACCGTTACACCACCGGGCAGCGGCGGCCCGCCGCGAGCCACGCCCGCGGCCGCCCCGAATCCACATGATACCGGAGGCCGCGGCCGCTGCCCCGTCGACCCCATGGCGGCCCGCATGGCCGGCACAACCCTCAGGATCCGCCCGGTCGGGTGCGAAGCTGCACCGGTCGGGAAAAATCGCCGATTCAGGAAGGGCATGAGGTCGCGCGGCGGGCTTCACGGCGAGGATTCCCGGATTGATTCCCGGATTCATCGATTCACGGAGGACACGGCGATGGCATACGGCGATGTCACTGGAATGACTGTGGGAGCGCGACCGCGCGACGTGCGGCTGGACTGGAAGTCGGCGCTCTCCGGCGGCGGGATCGTGATGGTCGTGGCCTACGTCGGCCTCGTGGCCCCCGCGTGGCGGCAGGTCACCGCGCTCGAAGGGCACGTGGCCCGGCTCGCCGCCTCCGTGGAATCGCTCAACGCATCTCGGGACGGTGTGACGCGGGCCACGAGCCTGCTGGAGCGGCTCGAGGCCCAGGCCGCGCGCCTCGCGGCGGCCGAGGCGACGCTCGAGCGGTATGAGGCGCTGGCCAACCGCATCGCCGACCAGACCGGACCGGCGGAGATGGCCGGCATCGCGATGGACCGGATCGGGGCGCTGCATGACGGGATCATCGCCGGTGCCGGAAAGCTCGCCGACGCCGAGGCCACCCTGGCCGCCGTCGATGACCTGGCCGCCCGGGCGGCCACCACCCGCGACGTCGCCCGC
>JBJTPO010000290.1:0-7008 GCA_046075145.1 Planctomycetota bacterium | reverse complement strand
TAATCGCATACATATGCAAACTATTGTGTGCCCCTGATATGGAAATACGGTGCGTGTAGATGCTAATTATAGAGACGGCGCCGCGTAGGGCACGGCCGCCTGTTGGCTCGCCGCCGGCTGGGAGCCGGCCGCCGCCGCGGTCGCCACCTGGCTGCTCTACGTGCTCCTCTACACGCCGCTCAAGCGGATCACGCCGCTCAACACCGCGGTCGGTGCCGTCGCCGGCGCCCTCCCCGTGGCGATCGGCTGGCTGGCCGCCGACGGTCCCGCCCGGCTGGCGGCCGGCGACGCGCGTGGGGCGTTGGCCGTGGGTGCCCTGGCCACGGTGCTCTACCTCTGGCAGTTTCCCCACTTCATGGCGATCGCCTGGATCTACCGGGGGCAATACGCGGCCGCCGGGATGCGGATGCTCACGGTCGTCGATCCCACCGGGCTGCGGGCTGCCGGCCAGGCGCTCGCCGCCGCCCTGGCCCTGATGCCCGCCGCGCTCGTGCTGGCAGTGCCCTCCGGCAGCGTGCGGATGTTCCTCTCAGCGGCCGTCGCCGCGGGCGTGTATCTTCTGGCGACCGTACACTTCGCTGTCCGCCGCGACGACGCCGCGGCCCGGTTCCTCTTGCTTTCGTCCCTCGGGGCCCTGCTCGGCCTGCTCTCCGCGGCGGTCGTGTTCGGCGGCCCCGCCCCGCTCACCCCCTGATTCGGAATCCTCCATGAGCTCCCCCGTCATCTCGCTCCCCCACGACCACGGTCACGCCGGCGGCCACGGCGACGGCCACCACGGCCACGTCCACCTCCAGTATCAGCCGGGCCTGCCGCTCTCCCGCGGCAAGCTGATCATGTGGCTGTTTCTCTCGACGGAGATCATGTTCTTCGCGGCCCTGCTCGGCAGCTACATCGTGCTTCGGTTTGGAGCGGCCATCTGGCCGAAGCCCCACCATGTGCACCTCTCCGAACCGATCGGGGCCTTCAACACCTTCGTCCTGATCTGCTCGAGCGTGACCATCGTGCTCGGCCTCGAGGCGGCCAAGGCGAACAAGGCGGGAGCGGCCAAGCTCTGGATGGTGCTCACCCTCACGCTTGGCACCCTGTTCCTCGGCGTCAAGGCCTACGAGTACCAAGCCAAGTTTTCGCACGGGATCTTCCCGATGGCCCCGCACGGCCTGATCCACGAGCGACCAGACCTCTACTACGGCTCGGCCGTCCGCGCCCGGCTGGGCGAGCCGGCGATCATCGACAAGCTCAAGGAACTCGCCGAAACCCCGGCCGACAAGCTCTCGACCGAGCAGCGGGCCGCCCGCACGGCGCTCCAGCAGGTGCGCACGATGGTCATGGATCCGAACCAGCAGGCCTTCGACATGGCCGTCGTGGCCGACCAGATCGCGCCGTTGCCGGCCGAGGGGGCGGGGAGCCATGGTGAGGGTCACGCCCACGGCATCAACGACGCTTTCCCTTGGTTGCGGCTGCCGATCGTGATCCCCGGCGGCAACATGTGGGCCAGCACCTACTTCCTGCTCACCGGCTTCCACGCCGTCCACGTGGCCGTCGGCCTGCTCGTGTTCGCGATCATGTGCACCTGGACATTGAACGCGGCGCGCGCCGGGGCGATCGAGAACATCGGCCTCTACTGGCACTTCGTCGATCTCGTCTGGATCTTCCTGTTCCCGCTCCTCTACCTGTTTTGAATCCCGGGCCCACCTGGCCCCCGCGAGGCACCTCATGACCGACCACGCAGCCCACGACCACGCCGCCGGCCACGAAGACCATGCCCATGGCGGCATCGGGAAGTACATCGCCGTGTTCATCGCCCTCTGCTTCCTGACCACGATGTCATTTCTGACATACTCGCCGGCCTGGCCCTGGCGGGATCAGCCTCAGGTCGGCTGGGCCTTCATGATGGCCGTCTCCTGCACCAAGGCGATGCTGGTCGTGCTGTTCTTCATGCACGTCTGGTGGGAGGCCAACTGGAAGTACGTCCTCACGATCCCGGCGGCGATGATGGCCCTCTTCCTGGTGATCATGCTCGTGCCCGACATCGGGCTGCGAAATCGCATGGTGTCGCAAGAGCGGGCGATCCACATGGCCCGGCCCTCGGACCTGCTCGTCCTGGAGAAGGCGTCGGGTGACGCCGGTCACGCGGCTCCGGCGGCACATTGACGCTCTTGCACGACCACAAGCACCCCGGTCGGGGTTGCCCGTGCCATCTCGCTGGACGCTCCCTGCCGGCATCCTGCCCTCCGGTCGCTCCATGCTAGCTCGCTCTCGGCATCCTGCCTCCGCTCGCTATCAAGGCCGTCTCGATTGGCAGGGGAAACCCCTCCCACGCCATTCGGTACATCGGCAGGTTCCAACCCCCGAAAGCACTGCGGTTGGCCTACACTGTGGGGATGACGATGAAGACGCAGTTCGCTTGTTTCGTGGTGGCCTTTGGGCTCCTCCCCGGCTGCGCCGATCGGCCGGCGGCCGTGGTGGGGAAGCCTGAGCCCGACCCGGAGTTCGTGGCCGCCGCGGACCCCGCGGCACCCTTCACGCTCACGGACCAGACGGGCGAGGCGTTTTCGTCCGAGTCGCTGGCCGGTAAGGTCTGGCTGGGAGCGGTGTTCTTCGCCAACTGCCCCGGCCCCTGCTTCCGGGAGAACCAGGCGATCGCCGACATCCTCCAGGAGATCGACGATCCCGATTTCCTGGCCGTGAGCCTCACCTGTGACCCGGAGAACGACACGCCCGACGCCCTGCGCCGGTATGCCGACCGCTTCCAGGCCGACGCCGGCCGCTGGAAGTTTCTCACCGGCGACATGAAGACCATCACGCGGGTCGGCCAGGGGCGATTCCAGTTGCCCGTCGAGGTGGGCGTGCACGCCGAGAAGGGCGTGGTCTTCGACCGGGAGGGCAGGTTGCGGGGTGGCTACTCGCTCACCGACCCCAAGCGGGTGGAGTTGCTCAAGGAACTCATCCGCGAGGTGCTCGCCGACGAGGCCGGAGTGAAACCATGATCGTGCCGCTGCTCGCCGCTGCTGGCATCCACCCGCTGGCCACCACCAACGCGGTGCTCAACTCGGTCGCCGCGGTGCTGCTGGTCGCCGGCTGGGTGTTCATCCGCCGGGGCCAATGGCGGGCGCATCGGGCGGCGATGATCGCGGCCTTCGCCACCTCGGCGGTGTTCCTGGTGTCCTACCTCGTCTACCACTATCTCGAGGGCAGCCGGAAGTATGCCGGCCCCGAGTCGCTGCGGCTGGTCTATTACGCGATCCTCGTGACGCACGTGATCCTGGCCGCCGCCGTGCCGCTCTTGGCCCTGCGGATGTTCTTCCTGGCCTGGAAGGGCCGTTGGGAGGCCCACCGCCGGCTCGGGCGGGTGACGATGCCGGTCTGGCTGTACGTCTCGGTGACCGGGGTCGTGATCTACGCCATGCTCTACCACCTGCCCGCCGCGGCTATAATCCCGGTATGAGCAAGTTCGCGACCCATGTCGGCGTCGTCATCGCCCTCGTCGTCCTGGTGGCGGCGTCCGATGCGCTGGGCTGCCCCAACTGCAAGGACGGGGTCAACACGTCCGATCCCCAGGGGCTGAACATGGCCCGGGGTTACTTCTACAGCATCCTCTTGATGCTCGCGATGCCGTTCACGCTCGCTGGTTCGTTCGCCGCCTACGTCTGGCGGGAGATGCGGCGGCAGAAGCGGCTTGCCGAATCGCCGGCGCTCGGAGCCGCCGTCGGGCGGACGGTCTCGTGACCACCATGGGGTTCCCCGGACTGCCGCTGGCGGCGGCCGACGCGGACTCCCGCCCCACCCCCGGTCGCCCGCGAAACTTCCTTTCCGCCCGCGATCGGCGGCACTTGTTCTGGGCGTTCATGCCACCGGCGATGATCGTCGTGGTCGCCCTTGAACTCCTGACGCGTTCAGACCGGCCGCCGGGGCCGCCGCCGGCGCCGCAGGTCGACACGCGGATCGAGGCGGTGGCGGGGCCGCCGCCCGCCGCCGACGAGGTGGTCATCGTTCCCGCCGACGAGCCGCCCGCGGCCCGCCGTGAGGAACTCTCGGCGTCGCCCACCTCGCTCGGCCGCGTCAGCGACGCGACCTTCTTTCGCCAGGCCGACGAAGACGCCTGGCTCGAAAGCCTGCTGACGCTGCGGGGCTACGAGGGCCGCAGCCTGCCCCCGCCTCAGGAGGTCGGCTTCACGGAGATCTTTGGCCAACCCAAGTCGTTCCGCGGCCGGTCGGTGCGGATGCGGGGCACGCTCCGGCGGCTGGAGCAGCTCCGCGCCCCGGAAAACAACTACGCGATCGACCAGTACTGGCAGGGCTGGCTCGAGCCAGCCGGTGGGCCGGCCTCTCCGGTCATCGTCCACCTCCTCGAGCTTCCGGAAGGGATGGCCGCGGGGATGGAGATCCACGAGCCCGTCGTGGTCGACGGCTGCTTCTTCAAAAACATGGCCTATCGCGCCGCCGACGGCGTTCGCGTGGCCCCGCTGCTGCTGTCCCGCTCGCCCACCCGGCCGGTGGCGACCGGCGGGGGATCGGGTGGCGGCTGGTGGGACCTCTCGCTGGCCGCCATCGGCGTTGTTACGATGCTCGCCATCGTGGCCACCATCGCGATCGGCTTCCTGGCGGCCGGCCGGAACCGGCGGACATCGCCGCCCGCCGGTGATCTCGACGCGGCGCTGGCCGGGGTTGAGACGGTCTCGATCGGTGAGTCGCTGCGGCGGGTCGCCGCGAGCGAACTGGCGGGCGGACGGGAACCCGACGGAGACGACGCATGAACGGGCTGACGACGGCGCGGCGGTGCCGACTGGTGATCGCGCTCGTGGCAGCGGCGTGGGCCGGGGGCCAGGGCTCCCGGGCCGACGACAAGCCGGCCGGCGACGTCGCATCCTTCCTCGTGCTGCGGGAGATCGATCAGCCGCGCCGGGCCGCGTAATCGGCCGCGGCGTGGAACCTGGAGGCCGAGGCGACGCTCGTCAAGATCCTCCAGCGGATCGATGCCCCGGCGAATCTCGTCGCCGGCTGGAGGGCCGCCGCCGCGGCCGTGCCCGCGGCCGGCGAGGCGGTCGCGATCGCCGACAGGCTCGTGCTGGTGCGCGGTCGGGCGACGTTCGTCGCCCCGCAGAAGCTGCCCGCGGAACTTGCGGAGCGGCTCGGCAAGGCCTCGTACGACGTGGTTCGGATCGTCGACGACCGGGGCCTGGCCGTCGACGTGCTCACCACCTCGGCACCCTCGGCTTGGCCCCGTTGGAAGCCGATCGACGAGCCGGCCGGCGCGCTCGGCCTGCCGCTGTCCACGGCCGTGTCCCCACGGCCGACCGGCGGTCCGGCCGAAGCCTCCCCGTGGCCGGATGCCAGGCCCGGCCTGGTGGTCGCCGCCACCGGCGTCGGCTGGTATCCCGACACGCCGCTCGGCAAGACGGGATTCGACTACGGCCTGTTCGACTCCGTGGCCGACGGCCAGAAGCTCGTCCGCGGCGATACGGCCGCCTTCTACGCGGCCCTGGCGGCGGCCGGCCGCACCGAGCCCAAGGCGATCCAGACGGCGGCGGGCGGCCCCACCGATTTCCTGCCGTTGATCGATCCGGGGCGGAAGTTTTTCCCCGCCAGCCGCGGTGCTCCGGTCGTGATCGAGGGGGCGGCGCTGCGGGCGACGCGGGTCGCGATCGACGATCCGTTTCGCCGCCAGGAGGTGGGCAGCGACCACTACTGGGAACTCTACGTCTTCGTGGACACGCCGCTGCTCGACATCGACGGGCGGATGCAAAACTCATTCCCCATCGTCTGCTGCGTGCGGGAACTCTCGCCTGGCATGCCCAGCGGCGACCGGATCAACGAGCAAGTCCGGGTGCCGGGCTTCGCCTTCAAGCGATATGCGTACACTTTCGAGACGCCGGTCGAGAAGGACGGCACCGTGGTCGCCGAGACCGAGAAGCAGCAGACGACCCTGGTCGTCGGGCCGCAGGCCATCTGGACGCCGCCCGCGGCCGATCCCTCCTCCCGCAGCATCGCCCTTTTTGCCGGCGCCGCGGCCGTGGTGGCCTTGGCGACCGTGTTCGGCCTCGGGCTGCTGTACGGCACCTGGTCCTCCAACCGTGCGATCCAGCGGTCGCGGGCCGAGTTGCCCGCCCGGATCGACATCCGCGCCGACGACGTGCCCTCCGACGCCGGCCCCGACGGCCGTTGACGCTCCCGCCCGAATCCCTCCTTTCCATCCGTCCTGTCATCCTCCCTCCGGAGCCTTTCATGCGACGCGCGAAGATCTCGATCATCGGAGCCGGCAACGTCGGCGCCACCACCGCCCACTGGACCGCCGCCGCCGAACTCGGTGACGTGGTGCTGCTCGACATCCCGGCCACCGAGGGGATGCCCGCGGGCAAGGCGCTCGACCTCTTCCAGGCGGCGCCGATCATGGGCTTCGACTCCCGCCTCGTCGGCACGACCGACTGGGCTGACACCGCCGGCAGCGACGTGGTGGTGGTCACCGCCGGCATCGCCCGCAAGCCGGGCATGAGCCGCGACGACCTGCTCTCGACCAACGCCAAGATCGTCGGCGACGTGGCGGCGAAGATCCGCGACACCAGCCCGCAGGCGATCGTGATCGTCGTCTCCAACCCGCTCGACGCGATGGTCCAGCGCACGTTCCAGGTGACCGGCTTTCCGGCGGCCCGCGTGATGGGGCAGGCCGGCATCCTCGACACTGCCCGCTACCGGGCCTTCCTGGCCCTGGAGTTGGGCGTGAGCGTCGAGGACATTTCGGCCATGCTGCTCGGCGGCCACGGCGACACGATGGTGCCGATCCCGAGTTGCACGAGCGTGGGCGGAATCCCGGTCACGCAGCTGATCCGTCCGGAGCGGCTCGCCGAGATCGTCGACCGCACCCGCACGGGCGGGGCCGAGATCGTGGGCCTGCTCAAGACGGGCAGCGCCTACTATGCCCCGGCCGCCGCGACCACGCAGATGGTGGAGGCGATCGTGCGGGACAAGAAGCGGCTCGTGCCGGTGGCGGCCTACTGCGACAAGGAGTACGGC
>JBJTPO010000289.1:0-4681 GCA_046075145.1 Planctomycetota bacterium | reverse complement strand
TTCCTGCCGCTGGCGGTCGTGCTGGCGGTGTGGCGGACCTGGAAGCGGACGGTGCCCGTGGCGACCGTCCACGCGCTCGGCCTGGCGCTCGTGTGGCTCGGCGTCTGGGTCGGCGGCTTCTCGGCGGCCGCGACGAAACTTCCCAACTACATCCTGCCGGCCTATCCGGCGGCCGCACTCGTGGTGGCGGTGGTGGCCGTCGAGGCCGCGCGCCGCGCCGCCACCGGCGGCCGCTGGCCCCATCCCCGCTGGGCGGCCACGGGCACGCTCGCCCTCGCCTTCGGCGGCGTGGCCACGATCGCGACCATCGTCATCGCCGCCCGCTACGGGCTGCCCGGCGCAGAGCCGGCGGCGGCGGTGGGGCTCGTGCCGCTCGTCGGCGCGGCAGCCTGCTGGTGGCTGGCCAGCCGCCCCGAGGCGGCGCTGGCCTGCTTCACCGGCACCGCGCTTCTCTACACGGCCTTGGCGGTCGGGCCGGCCGCGGGCCAGATCGCGACCGCCAACGCCATCCCGGCGTTCGTCGGCGGCCTGAAGGGAGACGGCGACGCCGCGGCCCGGCTGGGAACCTACATGATCGCAAGCCCCAACGTGGTGTTCTACGCCAGCGGTCACGTGAACCAGATCGTCCAGGACGACGCCGCCGCCGCCGCGCGGTTCCTCGCCTCCGGGCCCGACGCCGTTCTGCTCGTACCGGCCGACAAACTCGCCCGCGTCGAGGCCGTCCTCCCACCGGGCTGTGGCGAACTCGGCCGTTCCCGCCCGATGTTCCGCACCGAGGACGTCGTGGCCATCGGCCGCATCGCCCCGGCCGACCGCACTGCCCGCGGCGGGGAGGTGGCCCGATGACCGACCTCTCCGTCTCTTGTCCCGCTGAAGCGGAGGTCGTGCTCCGTCGCCCCGTGCCCGAGCGGGCCGCCCGCGGCCTGCTCTCGGTGGTGATCCCCTGCCACAACGAGCGGGACGTGATCGAGGCCACGCACGCCCGACTCGTGGAGGTACTGCCGGCCACCGGGATGGACTTCGAGATCATCTACATCGACGACGGCAGCCGCGACGACACGCTGGAGAAACTGGCGGCCATCGCCGCCCGCGACGGCCGGGTGACGGTGATCGAACTCTCACGCAACTTCGGCCAGCAGGCCGCGATGTCGGCCGGCTTGGCCGCCGCCCGCGGCGCCGCGATCGTGATCACCGACGCCGATCTCCAGGATCCGCCCGAGGTGATCCCCGAGATGGTCGCCGCCTGGCGGGCAGGCGTGGACGTGGCCTACGGCCGGCGTCGCCGCCGCGCCGGTGAGACGGCCTTCAAGCTCGCGACGGCGAGCCTCTACCACCGCCTGCTCGCGCGGCTGATGCCCTATCCGATGCCCGTCGACACGGGCGACTTCAAGCTGATCGACCGGGCCGTGGCCGACGCGGTCGTGGCCCTGCCCGAGAAGCGTCGTTACCTGCGGAGCCTCGTCCCCTGGGCCGGCTTCCGCCACGAGCCGGTCTGGTACGACCGCCATCCACGGGCCGCCGGGGAGACGAAGTATTCCCCCTGGAAGCTCGCGAAGCTCGCCGGCGACGCGCTCGTGCTTTCCTCCGACGCACCGCTGCGGCTGACCTGGGTGGCCACGGCCGCGCTCGCGATCACCGGCACGCTCGCCGCCGTCGTCGCCGCGGCCTCGGCCTGGTTCGGCCCGGCCCGCGAGGGCGTGTCGCTGGCGGCCATCACCGCGGTCGCGAGCCTCGTGGCCGCAATCCAAACCGCCGCGGTCGCGATCGTGGGCGAATACGTCGCCCGCACCTACCGCGAGGTGCAGGGCCGGCCGCCGTGGGTTGTCCGCCGCACGATCGGCCCCGCGGCTGAGACCCGCACGGGCAGCCGCGCGGCGTAAGCCACTCCCTCGTCTCCTTCATGGACCGCGAGGGGTTGCCCGTGCCAATCGAGCCGGCCTTGATGGCGAGCGAGGGCAGGATGCCGAGAGCGAGGCAGCATGGAGCCACCGGAGCACAGGATGTGCGCAGGGAGCGTCCTGCGAGAGGGCACGAGCAACCCTGAGATCCGGAAGGGGGACAGTCCCCTGTAGGGGACTGTCCCCAGGGGAGCCATGTAGGGGACTGTCCCCAGGGGAGCCAGCGTCACTTCGCGAGCGCGGACTCGATGGCGCTCACGAGCGCGGCGTCGTCGGGGGCCACGCGGGTCTTGAACCGACCGGCCACCTTGCCGTCCTTGCCGATCAGGAACTTCTCGAAGTTCCAGCCGATATCGCCGGCCGGGTCGGCGGTCGTGGTGAGCACCTCGTAGAGTTTCGGCCTGCCGGCCCCCTTGACCGTGATCTTGGAGAACATCGGGAAGGTGACGTCGTACTTCGAGGTGCAGAATTCCTTGATCTGCTCGTCGGTGCCGGGCTCCTGGGCGCCGAAGTCGTTCGCCGGGAAGCCGAGCACCACGAAGCCCTTGTCCTTGTACTTCTCGTAGAGAGCCTGCAGGCCGGCGTACTGCGGCGTGGCGCCGCAGCGGCTTGCTACGTTGACGACGAGCACCACCTTGCCCTGGTAGGAACCGAGGTCGACGTCGGTTCCGTCGATCGACTTCATCGTGCCGGCCAGCGGCAGGTCGGCCCGGGCCGAGGCTGCCAGGGCGAACGACGAGACGGCGGCGAACAGGAAGAACAGTTTGAGGAGCGACATGGGGAATCTCCGGAGGGCGTGCGACTTGACGGGGAGCGAATGGCTTGAACTGAGACCATTAGAGGCCGGCCGGACACGAGCGGCAAATCCGCTTCAGGCCCCGGGCTCGAGCGGCGTCCAGCGGTCGAACGTGGCAGCCTGACCGTGGTGCTCGCCCGTTGCATCGGCGAGGTTCCAGACGATCGCCTGTTCGATCCGGAACCGCCGGCCGGTCTTCGAGATCCGGATGCCCGAGTAATCGTCCACGAAGCCGTGCTCCCGGGTCCGGGTCAGGAGCCGGGCCCGCTCGTCGCGATGCACGGGCTCGGCCGTGAGCCGCGATGGGGTGCGGGTGAGCTCCTCCCAGGTCATCTCCCAGAGGGCCAGAGCGGCGGCATTGCCGAAGTTGAGCACGGGGTCGGCCTCGGTGCCGTGGGACACCACGACGAACGACGCCCGAAAGAGCCGCTCCGCCTGCTCGACGGCCGAGCCCTCCCGGGAGACGAGTTCACGGCCTAGAAGCCGCGCGAACGAATCGAGCAGCACCTGCACGTGTGGAATCGTGTCGGCGTCGGCCGGGCCGCTCATGGCACGTAGGTGATCCCGGTCGCCGACGAAAGATCGACGTCGCCGAGCGTGTTGCCGGCGATCCGGTTGCGAATCACCCGCGTCCGACTGCAGGTGCCCACGGCCAGGAGGCCATAGTCGGTGCTCGTCACGATCGCGTTGCCGGCACCGGCCCCGCTGCCACCCACGAGCAGGTCGGTGGCGGCGTTCAGCAGGATGCCGTTCGCACCGCTGTCGACGATGGAGTTGGCCACGATCGTCGTGCCCCGCGAGTTGCCCGCCACGGAGATGCCGTTGAGGCCGTTGGAGACGATCGCGTTGCCGGTGCCCAGAACGCCGATCGTGTTCCCGATTGCCCCCACCAACGTGATGCCGTCCAGCAGATTGCCCCGGATCTCGTTGCCGAGTACGAGGTTGCCGCTCGACCCGGAGATCGTGATCCCCGCGCCGGTGTTGGTGAGGATTCGGTTGGCCATGAAGGGCTGGGCGCCGCCGATGATCGTGCCGCTGGTGCCCGGGCCGATGAACACGCCCCCGAGGCCGTTCGGGATCGGATTCGGCGCCTGGAACGCCCCACCGATCACCGAGTTGAAGATCCGGTTGTTGCGGGCCTTGCCGGTGATTTCCAGACCGTAGCGGAGGTTGCCTGAGAGGTGCACCTTCGTCTCGACGGACGGCTGGAAGCCGCCGACGGCGTTGCCGTGGGCGTTGTCCGTGATCACGAGGCCACTGCCGTAGTTGGGGATGGCCGACGAGATCGCCGCGTTGGTGCCGGCGGCGGTGTCCTCGATCGACACCCTGGTCGCGTTGCCGCCGATCACGATCCCGTTGCCGAGGTTGCCCGCCACGAGGCAGGTGCGGATCAGGTTGTCGCCGCCGGTGGCCGTGATCTGGATGCCGTTCAGGCGGTTGGGGGCCGCCCCTCCGAAGGCCACCATCCCCACGAAGCTGTTGAAGGCGACGAAGCCGCTGGCCTTGCCGGCGATCTCGAGCCCGTGCCGGTTGTTGCCGGAGTTGACGTTCCCCAGCGGAATCGGCCCGCCGACGATCGTGCCGGCCGAGGTGCCGTTGACCAGGATCCCGCTGCCGCCGTTGGCGACGACCGTGGCGTTGTTCGCCCCCACGCCCGTGAAGTTGGCCTGCACGACCGTGTTGTTCGAACTCGTGATCCGCAGGCCGTTGCCGCCGTTCCCGGAGAGCACGTTGTAGTAGACGAACGGGCTCTGGCGGAAGGTCGTGCCGAGGAGCGCGTTGCCGCTGGCGTTCACGATCGCCACGCCGTCTGCCGCGTTGCCCAGGGCCGCGTTGCCCGAGCCCGTGGTGCCGACGAAGTTGCCCGCCAGCGTGTTGCCGGTGGCGCCACCGGTGAGGAGCACGCCGTTGGCCCTGTTGCCCGAGACCAGGTTGCCTTGCGGCGGCCGCACGAACACGCTGCCCGTCGGGTCGTTGCCGGCCGATG
>JBJTPO010000288.1:0-6621 GCA_046075145.1 Planctomycetota bacterium | reverse complement strand
TTCTCGAGGTGCCAGCGGTTGACGTACCGCACGAACCGATCCTCGTCGACCTGCTGGGAGAAGTCCTTGAGCGCCGTGACGAAGTAGCCGACGCGATCGTCGGCGAGCCGCGGCCGGTACGAGTTCTGCGGCAGCAGGCTGATCGAGTAGCGGATGTTGATCGTCACGCCCCGGCTGTCAGGCACGGTGTCGATCGTGGTCGCCCCGCTCGAGCCGTACGTGGCGGCCACCTCGAGTTCCACGTTGTCGGGGAACACCTTGACGCGGCCCCAGGTGGAGCGGTCGCGGGCGAAGGAGAAGCCGGGCAGCGCCGCGGCGATCCGCGGCAGGTCCGTGAGAAACACGGCGGACAGATCGATCAGGTGGCCACCGCCAGGACCGCGACCCTTGATCGGGAGGCTGAACAGAATGCTGTCGGTGTAGGCGAGATCGACAGCCTTCTCCTCGGGGCTGCCCTTGGCTGCGAAAAACCGGACATTGCGGCGGACGACCTGGATGGTCTCATCGACCTTGCGAAACTGCCACACCCAATCGTCGCCGAAGCCGAGGCTCATGCCGCCGAGCAGCGAACGCTCGCCGATCCCGCGGGAGATGCTCGTGAGCACGAAAAACTCCCTGCCGAGCATGGCATCGGGGAGTTCGGCGTGGAGCTTGTCGTCCTTGCGATAGAGGGTGATCAGGCCCGGCAGCCGGGCGGTGTCTTTCAAAACCGCGGCGGTGGCCGCCTGGGCGGCGTCTGCGGGTTTCGCGGCCGCCTCGGCCGGCTTGTCTTCGCCGCGACCCGGGCTGACTCCGGACGAGGCGGCGACGAGCAACGCCGACACGAGGGCGAGGCATCGCCAGGCGGAATCGCGCTGCGGGCGGGGGGCGCGAGCGAAGGGAAGCGGGGCTGCCATGAAATGCTCCTGGTGAGTCCGCCGTCGCAGGAAAACCCACGGCCGAGACGGGAACGACCGCGGGGGCTGGGCGGCCGAACTGCGGCGGGCCTATGCTTTTTGCAAGGTAGCATCGAACTTGAACGCCGACCAATTTCGGTGTCGCTTCATGCCGGACATGCAGGTTTTGCCGCCCCGCGAGGTGTCGCTCGCCGCCGCCACCACACTGGCCCGCCGCTGGTTTCCCGCGGGCCGGGCGATCGTGACGCCGATGCCGGCTGGCGGTTTCAGCGGCTCCCCGCTGTTTCGGGTCCAGGCGGCCGGGGGCACGCACGTGCTCAAGGCGTTCCCGCCGGAGACGTCGGCGGGCCGGGTATGCTTCGTTCACGCCGCCGTGAGGCACCTCCGTTCGGGCGACGTGGCCGAGGTGCCCACGGTGAGGCTGGCCGCGGACGGCGAGAGCTTTGTCGCCGACGCCTTGGGCCAGTATTGGGAACTGCAGGGATTCGTCGTGGGCGAGCCCTCCATGGGGCCGACGCGCGGGCAGATCGGTGCCGCGATGCGAGTCGTGGCCAGGATCCACCGGGTGCTGGCGACGCTCGCTGAAAACCCGCCCGATGTGGGGCCGTCGCCGGGAATCGCCCGCCGGATCGAGCAGGCCCAGGCGATGCTCCTGCGGCCCTGGGTCCGCGTGGTCGCCGGCCAGGAGGCCGACGCGAGTCTCGTGGCGCTCATCTGCCCGATCCTGCACCGGGCGGCCGCGATTCTCGCCGCACGCGATGGCGAAGCGATCGTGGCCCGCGTGGCGCGGCTCCAGGCGCCCACGGTGCCGCGGCAGACGGTGCTCCGCGACCTGTGGGCGCCGCACGTGCTGTACGACACCGCCGGCAGCACCACCGTGGCGGGCATCGTCGATTGCCACGCCATGGGTCTCGACACGCCGGCGACCGACCTGGCCAGGCTCCTGGGCAGTTGGGCGGTGGAGGCTGGCTTCGAGGCGGCGGCCGGCTGGGATGCCGCGCTCGACGCCTACGATCAGGTTCGGCCGCTGACTGTGGCGGAGCGGCGGCTCGTGCCCTTGCTCGCCGCCTCGGGCGTGGTGTTCGGGCTCGACAACTGGTTTCGCTGGATCTTTGAGCAAGGGCGGAGGTTTACCGACCGTGCGGCAGTCGCAAGCCGGGTCGAGCGGCTCGCCGCATCCCTCCCAGCGGCCCTGGACCTGCTGCGGCCGCAGTTGGCCCATGTCCGGGTTTGACCGCCGAAAATTGCAGGTTGTAGACTGTGAGACTCGATGATCCCCAGGGACGGGGAGTCGCGAGTCGCCGGCAGGGCGACCCCTTGAAGACGGAGCGCCATGAAACGCAGCGGCTTGGCGGTGGTGACGGCGGTGATGGTGGCCTGGGTGGTCGGGCTGGGGATCGGCTCGGCCCAGGATCCGATCGGGCCGCCCGACGGGGGCGATTTCGATCCGCTTGCCGAGGTGGCCGGCGAGCTCGACCAGCCGGTCACGATCGGGGCCGCCATCGAGCCCGGGGGCGGCGGCAAGCCCGACGTTCTCACCGTTACAGCGACGCTCGAAGAGGGCTGGCATCTCTACTCCGTGACCCAGAAGCCGGGCGGCCCGCTGGCGACGAGGATCACGGTGGCCGCCGATTCGCCGCGGCAGGCCGCGGGGCCGTTCGTGCCGGGCGAGCCGCCGCACGTCCGCACCGTGGATGAGGTGCCCGCCTGGAAGGGCCTCCCGATCGAGGAACACGCCGGCACCGTCGTCTGGCGAGCGCCCCTCGCGCCCGGGGGCGGCGATGTCCGCGGAGCCGTGCGGCTGCAGTTGTGCCAGGACACCGCCTGCCTCCCGCCGCGAACGATCGCCTTCGAGGCTACCGCAGGGGCGACTGGCCGTGGCGTTGCTGCCGAAAAAGTGCCTGCTGCCGCCCAGAGCGACGCCGCTCCGGCCGCGACCTACACCCCGGAGCGGTCGCATGTCCGGCTCGAGGCCTCGTTCGGCCGATCCCGGGACGAGGCAGGCCGGAAGGTCTGGCCGCTCCGCGTGCAGCTGGTCCCGGAAGCGGGCTGGCATCTCTACAAGCCGGCCGCGACCGCGGAGACGGAGATCGGCCAGGGCAAGCCGACGCTTGTACGCGTCGACGGCCCCAAGGAACGCGTCCTGTCGCTGCGGGCCACCGAGGCCGAGGCGGCCGTGGCCGCGGAACTGGCTGCGGCCGGCGCCGTCGACGGGCCGGTGCAGATCGAGATTCTGGTGGCGGATGATCCCGAAGCCGAGGAGCCCGTCGGGCTCGTGCTCGGCTTTCAGACTTGCAGTGATACCACCTGCGACCCGCCCACGGGCGTACGGCTGGCCGTCGATCCCCCGGCCCCCGACGGCGAGGCACTCATCGATTTCGAGCCGGCCAAGTATGGCGAGGCGGCTGCCGCACCGGCTCCGCTGGCGTTGGCCGCCCTCGCAGCGCCCGCCGTCTCGCCCCCCGCCCCCGAGGTGACCGGCTCCACACCGCCGGCCCTCTCTCAGGCCGCTTCGATCTCGCTGCCGCTGGCCCTGCTGATGGGCCTGGCCGGCGGCCTGATCCTGAACCTCATGCCGTGCGTCCTGCCCGTGCTCGGGCTCAAGTTGATGTCATTCGCCCAGCAGTCGGGCCGGGCCCGGCAGGAAGTTTTCCAGATGAACCTCTGGTAATGCGCGGGCCTGTTCGCCGTGTTCTTCGTCCTGGCCACCGCCAGCGTGGCGGCCAACCTCGGGCTGGCGCGCACGAATCTGGGCTGGGGCCAGCAGTTCGGCTCCGTGCCGTTCAAGATCGGGATGCTGGGCGTGGTGTTCGCGTTCGCGCTCTCGTTCCTCGGCGTCTGGGAGCTGCCGATCCCCGGCTTCATCGGCGAGAAGGCGGGGCACGTGCAGTCGCAGGAAGGGCCGCTCGGCGCGTTCCTCAAGGGCGTGCTCTCGACGGTGCTGGCCACGCCCTGCAGCGGGCCCTTCCTCGGGCCGGTGTTCGGCTACACGCTCACCCAGCCGACCGCGGTGACCTACGCCGTCTTCGGGTCGATCGCCCTCGGCATGTCGCTGCCCTACATCCTGGTCGGGCTGTTTCCCGGGCTGGTGAAGTTTCTGCCCAAGCCGGGTGCCTGGATGGCGACGTTCAAGGAGATTCTCGGCTTCGTGATGCTGGGCACGGTGGCCTACCTCTTCTACCTCCTGCGGCAGCAGCCCGATTGGTTCGTGCCCACGTTCGTGATGCTCGTGGGGATCTGGTTCGGCTGCTGGTGGGTGGGCCGCGCGCAGGAGACGACCGGCGTGGCCGGCTTCGGCCGCTGGCTCCAGGCCGGCATCATGGCCGCCGCGGTCGCGGCCTTCGGCTTCCTCTGGCTCGGGCCGCACGACTCGCTGATCCGGTGGGAGAAGCCCTTCTCGGCGGAGCGGCTGGCGGAACTACGGCGGAACGGCAATACCGTGATGGTGGATTTCACGGCCGACTGGTGCCCGACCTGCAAACTGAATCTCGCGACCGCCATCGAGACTGATCGGGTCAAGGCCACGCTCGAGCAGAACCGGGTCGTGCCGGTGTTGGCCGACTGGACGGACGGCTCCGACGAGATCCGGGAGTTTCTGGAGATGCTCGGCAGCCGGTCGATCCCGCTGTTGGCGGTCTATCCCGGAGCGAAGCCGGGCGAGCCGCTGCGTGATCCGATCGTGCTTCGCGATCTGCTCACGGAGAGCCAGGTGATCGCCGCGATCGAGCAGGCGGGCCCGTCCTGCTGCCCGCCCCCGGAACTTCGCGCCGCAGCCACCCCCGGCAGTGGGGCAGACTTGTAGTCTGCCTGAGTTGACCCCGACGTGGGGCAGACTTGCAGTCTGCCTGAGTTGACTCAGGGCATCGAACGTCTCCGGTCCGCCGGCATCGGCCGTGGCAGGTTGAACACCTGCCCCACTGCCAAACGGGCCCCCTGCTCACCGCACGACGACCCGCTCGTCGGCGGCGGGTGCGGCACGCACCGTGCCGATCGGCCAGGCGTCGTGACCGAGCTCGGCGAGCTGCTGGCGGATGCTGTCGGCGACGTGGGGCGCGACCACCAGCACCATCCCGATGCCCATGTTGAAGACGCGGTCCATCTCGTCGGCCGCGATGTCGCCCAGCCCCCGGATCCAGGGGAACACGGGCGGGATCGCCCATGAGCCACGGTCGATCACCACCTGCACGTGATCGGGCACGATCCGGCCGAGGTTCTCGGCCAGGCCGCCGCCGGTGATGTGGGCGATGCCGTGCACCCCGCGCGTGACGCGCTCGTGGCCCAGCACCGCCTTCACCGCGCGGGCATAGAGCCGCGTCGGCGTCAGCAGCACCTCCCCCACGCTCCGGCCGCCGAACTCGCCCGGGCGGTCGTCGACCGAGAGCCCGCCGATCTCGAACACGGCCTTGCGGACGAGGCTGAAACCGTTGGAGTGCACGCCGCTCGAGGCGATGCCGAGCGCCACGTCGCCCGGTTCGATCGCCGAGCCGTCCACCAGGCGCGTCCGCTCCACCACGCCCACGCAGAAGCCCGCCAGGTCGTACTCACCGGGGTGATACATGTCGGGAAGAATCGCAGTCTCGCCCCCCACCAGCGCGCAGTCGCTCTCCACGCAGGCGTCGGCGATCCCCTTCACGATCCGCTCGAGCAGCGGCGGGTCGTCCTTGGCCATCGCCACGTAGTCGAGAAAGAAGAGCGGCTCGGCGCCGGTGCAGAGCAGGTCGTTGACGCTCATCGCCACCAGGTCGATTCCCACGGTGTCGTGGATGCCCGCCAGCACGGCCAGCTTGAGCTTCGTGCCCACGCCATCGGTGCAGGAGACGAGCAGCGGGTCGGTGTAGCCCCTGGAAAAGAGCCCCTGGAGGTCAAGTTGGAAGAGGGCGGCGAACGAGCCCTCGCGGCCGATCACCCGCGGGCACTGCGTCCGCCGCAGGTGGGCGGGCAGCCGGGCCATCGCGTCGCGATAGGCGACGAGATCGACGCCGGCGCTGGAATAGGTGGCTCCGCTCATGCCGTCAATATCGCCGTTCCCGCCCCGGTCGCAAGGCATGGCCGCTGGAACGCGGCGCGGGCGCCCGGTGAGGGCCCGACGGCACATCGGGGGATGCCGGCTGGTGCGCCGGCGCCGGTGGTATCATTCCGCCATGCCGCCCCGGAAAAAAGTCGCCGCGAAGCGGAGTCACGCCAGGAAGCCGCTGCCGCCGCTCCAGTTCGGCCACACGCTCCCCTACGGGGCCGTGCTGCATGACAAGGGGGTGCAGTTCGTCGTTTACAGCCGGTCGGCGACGGCGATGCGGGTGCTGCTCTACGACCATTCCGACGCCCCCGAACCGGCCGAGGTGATCGAGCTGGATCCCGCCAAGGACCGCTGGGGCGACATCTGGAGCATCCTCGTGCCCGGCGTCGGGCCGGGGCAGCTCTACCACTTCCAGGCCGACGGCCCCTTCGATCCCGAGCGGGGACAGCGGTTCGACGGGCAGGCCCGTCTGATTGACCCCTACGCCCGGGCCCTGGCCGGCGAGTTCACGATCGGATCCGACGGGCTGCTGCGGCCGCCGAAGTGCGTCGTGGTCGACGATTCCTTCGATTGGCAGGGAGACCGCCACCTCCGCCGCGGCCTGGCCGACACCGTGATCTACGAGATGCACGTTCGCGGGTTCACGGCCGACCCTTCGAGCGGCGTGTCCCGTCCCGGCACCTACGCGGGGGTGATCGAGAAGATCCCCTA
>JBJTPO010000287.1:0-1906 GCA_046075145.1 Planctomycetota bacterium | reverse complement strand
AGCTCCTCGTTGACCGCGATTCGCAGTGCCTGGAATGTGCGGGTGGCCGGGTGAATCCGCGGCGGCGGATGCTGGCGGGGGATGGCCGAGGTCACGATCCGGGCGAAGTCGCGGGCGGAGCGGATCGGCTCCTGCTCCCGGGCCGTGGCGATCCGCCGCGCGATCCGCCGCGAGAACCGCTCCTCGCCGAACTCGTGGATCAGGTCGGCCAGCGTCTCGGGACGCATCCGGTTGACGAGCCGCCAGGCCGGCTCCCCCTCGGTCGGATCAAATCGCAGGTCGAGCGGCCCGTCCGAGTCGAACGAGAAGCCGCGGGCATCGTTGGCGAGCTGGTCGCTGGAAAGGCCGACGTCGAGCAGCACGCGGTCGACCTGCTCGAGGCCGACGGCGTCGAGCACCTCGGGCAGGTCGCGGAAGTTGGCCTGGGCGAAGCGGACGGGCCGGCCGGCCAGCTCGTGGGCGGCCCGTTCGATCGCAGCCGGATCGCGGTCGATCCCAATCACGAGCCCGTCCGGACCGACCGCATCGGCGAACAGCCGCGTGTGGCCGCCGCCGCCGAGCGTGCCGTCGACGACCCGCATGCCGGGGCGGACGTCGAGCAGGCTCATCACCTCGGCGGCGAGGACGGGCGTGTGGATGCTGGAGCCGGCTGACATTTCGCCACTCTAACACGGTTCGCCGGGGCGGGATCCGGCTTCGCTCGCCGCTCCGGCCCGTGGTATCGTGAGTCAGACCCGGAGGCCGCCCCATGACCGAGTACGACGGCCTGCTCGCCCTCGACCGCATGGAACGCGCCGTGGAGAAGGTTCGCGACCGACTGCTCCGCTCCACCGCGGCTCTCGAGGCGGCCGGTGTCCCCTACGCCGTCATCGGCGGCAACGCCGTGATGGCGTGGGTGGAGCAGGTCGACGAGTCGGCGGTGCGGTTCACGCAGGACGTCGATCTCGTGCTCCGCCGCGAGGACCTCGGCCGCGCCAGTGAGGCGCTGGGGAAGGCCGGCTTCGTCCACCGACGGGCGGCCGGCGTGGAGATGTTTCTCGACGGCCCGGGGGCCAAGGCCCGCGACGCCGTGCACGTGATCTTCTCCGGTGAAAAGGTTCGCCCCGAGTACCACGCTCCGGTTCCCGACGTGTCAGAGGCGGAGTCGTTCAAGTCGTATCGCGTGCTCTCGCTCGAGGCCCTGGTGCGGATGAAGCTCACGTCGTACCGTGACAAGGACAAGACCCACCTCCGCGACATGCTCGACGTCGGCCTGATCGACGCCTCGTGGCCGGCCCGCTATCCGGCGGAACTCGCCGCCCGGCTGCAGCACCTGATCGACACGCCCGAGGGCTGAGCCGTCGCCGCGCGCTCCTGCGCCGCCCTGCCCGAGAGCCCGCTTCCCCGCCGGATCGATGGCCGACGCCGATCTTTACGACTACGACCTTCCGCGGGAACTGATCGCCCAGGAACCGCTGGCCGACCGGGCGGCCGCCCGGCTGCTCGTGGTGCGGCGGGAGACCGGCCGCCTGGAGCACCGGCATATCCGCGACCTGCCCGACTTGCTTGCCCCCGGCGATCTGGTCGTGGTCAACGACACGCGGGTGGTGCCCGCCCGGCTCGTCGGTCGCCGGGCCGCTACGGGCGGCAAGTGGGAGGGGCTGTTCCTGCAGGTCGAGCGGGAAGGAGAGCAGGCCGGCTCGTGGCGGGTGCTCGCGCAGACCCGCGGCCGGCCGGCCCTGGGCGAACGGATCGTGCTCGTCGATCGCGAGGGCCGCGACGCGGCGGAACTCACGCTCGTGGGCCGGGCCGCGGGCGGCGCGTGGCTCGCACGAGCGTGCGGCGACGAGCCGGCCGAGGCTGTCTTGATGCGGGCCGGCCGCGTGCCGCTGCCCGGCTACATCCGGGGCGGCGAGGAGGCGGCAGG
>JBJTPO010000286.1:0-2933 GCA_046075145.1 Planctomycetota bacterium | reverse complement strand
CCGCGTACAACCTGACCTACAACGGCGGTTCCGACAACAGTTCCTGGGTCATGGCGCTCTGGAGTTCCGAGCAGGCCTGGCAGAACGGCGGCCAAAACCTGTACCGCAACCAGAACGCGAAGTACTTCCTTCCCAGCGACGACGAATGGTTCAAGGCGGCCTTCCAGAAAAATGACGGCGCCACCGGCAACTATTGGACCTATCCGACGGGAAGCGACTCCGCACCGACACCGGTGGCGAGCGGAACGGCTGCCGGCACGGCGGTGTACGCACAGAGCCTCACCGCGCCGCCCGCGAACGTGAACCAGGCAGGCGGGCTGAGTGCGTATGGCACGATGGGGCAGGGGGGCAACGTCTGGGAATGGCTGGAGACCTCCGCCACCGGCTCCAATACCGTGCCGTCCGCGGATCGCGTGATGTGGGGCGGAAGCTCGGAAGATCAATCGCAGGTCCTGCAATCCACGAACACGACCCCCTTCAACACCAACCCGGCTTCCGAAAACATCTACGTCGGGTTCCGGATCGCGAGTGCCGAAGTGGGGGTGGGCATCGTTCCCGAGCCCTCCACGACGTGCACGGCCCTTGTCGCCCTCGCCTGCGGCGGGGTCGCGATCTGGCGGCGTCGCTCACGGGTGGCCGGATGACGCTCGCACGCTGATCGTCTCCCGCTGGGTCTTCCCAAGGTCGTTCGCCCGCTACCGCAGCGCGAGTAGTCAGGCCGGCGAGGGGTTGCCCGTGTCAATCGAGCGGCGTTGGAAACTGAGCGTAGCCATGATGGCGAAGCGAGGTTTCCATCGAGCGACCGGCAGGCAGGATGCCTGAAGGGAGTGTCCGGCGAGATGGCACGGTCCGCCCCGAGTGTGCGTCACCCACGGCTCCCTTCCCCCGCCATCGCCCCATCATGCGACATGGTGCGCGTCATCCCCCCGGCTCGCGCCGGGGGGGCTTTGATGAAGCGTCGCGTAGCGGGTATCCCTTAGGGCTCGCGCGGAGGCTTGTTGGTGCTGAAGGGACTTCACGAAGACGTCGCTGCGGTAGCGCTCGGGCTGGCGGTGGTGATGCTGGCGCTCGTGGTCACCTGGCAGGCGGGGCCGATCGAGGAGCCGGGTAGCCGAGACCGCTATCCCAAGGGCTGGCCGACGCCGCTGGCCGCGACGGTCGGCGTGCCGGGCACCTGGACCGACCAGCCGCTGGCCGCCTTTCAGGACAAGACCGGCGGCCTGGCGCTCACGCCCGTCCTGCTCGGCATGGGCTGGGTGGTGCTCGTGGGCGGCCTGGGCACGCTCCTCACCCGCGGTAGCCTGCGAAGGTTCCTACCCGGAGGGCTCGTGCTCGCGGCGCTGGCCTGCCTGGCCTACGTGCTCGCGAGCCAGAAACTCGTCAAGTACTACAACCTCGAGTATCCGCTCTGGGCCCTGGCCGTCGGCCTGTTCGTCGCCAACGCCGTCGGCGTGCCCCGCTGGCTCTTCCCGGCGCTCGTCGGCGAGTTCTTCATCAAGACGGGCCTGGTCGTGTTCGGTGCCGAGGTGCTGGTGAGCCGGCTGTTGGCCCTCGGCCTGCCGGGCCTGCTCACCGCCTGGATCGTGACGCCGATCGTGCTCGTGGCGACCTATCTCCTGGGCGTCCATGTGCTGAGAATTCCGTCGCGGCCACTGTGCATGACGCTCTCCGCCGACATGTCGGTGTGCGGCGTGTCGGCGGCGATCGCAACCGGGGCCGCCTGCCGGGCCAAGAAGGAGGAGATCTCGCTGGCGATCGGTCTGTCACTGTTCTTCACGGTGATCATGATGGTGGCGATGCCACCGTTGATTCGGGCCCTCGGGCTCGACCCGATCGTGGGTGGCGCCTGGATCGGGGGCACGATCGACGCCACGGGCGCCGTCGTGGCCGCAGGTGAATCACTCGGCAAGGAAGCCGGCGCGGTGGCCGCCACGGTAAAGATGATCCAGAACTCGATGATCGGGCTGATCGCCTTCGCCGTGGCCGCCTACTGGGCCGGCTGGATCGACCGCGACCCGGCCGGACCCCGCGGCACGCTCGCCGGCGAGGCCTGGCGGCGGTTCCCCCGGTTCATCCTCGGGTTTCTGGCAGCGTCGCTCGTCTGCTCATGGCTGCATTCTCTGGGCCCCGAGCGGGCGCTCTGGGTCGAAGGGGCCACGACCGGGTTCACGGCCAAGCTCCGCGGCTGGCTCTTCTGCACGGGCTTCGTCTGCATGGGGCTGCAGACCAACTTCCGTGAACTGGCCCCGTTGCTCGGCAGCGGCCGCCCCGTCGTGCTCTACCTCGCGGGCCAGGCCCTCAACCTCGCCCTCACGCTCGCGATGGCGTGCCTGACCTTCGGGTGGCTGTTCCGCAAGGCAGTGGAGCCGTGAACCGGTCGCACTCACCATCCCGGCCACTGGTTCGGCTCGCGACTGGCGGCGTGGTCGTTGCCCTCGTCTGGTGCGGCCTCTTCCCGCGGCTGCTCGAGTGGCCGCCGGTCGCCCGCCACGTGGCCCTGATGGAGGAGCGGCGGGTCGATCCCTCGGCGATGTACTACACCGAGCTCGAGCGGCTCCCGCTCCGGCCCGCCTGGGTCGACGACGTGCTCATCCTCTGGCCGTGAGTCGCGATCCCCGCGGGCTGGGCCGTGCTAAACTCGTGGTTTTGACCCGGGAAGTCATCCGCATGCCACTTCGCCTCGCGTTCAGTTCCAATGCCTACCTCGACGTGCCCGTCGCCGAGGCCGTGGCGCGGATCGCCGGGGCGGGATACCGCGGGATCGAACTGCTGGCCGACGTGCCCCATGCCTGGCCGGCCGGGCTGCTCGAGGTGCAGAAGGAGGGAATCCGCCGCGCGGTGCGGGAGCACGGCCTCACGATCTCCAACATCAACGCGTTCATGATGAATGCCGTGGCCGATCCCCGGCAGCCCTACTGGCACCCCGGTTGGAC
>JBJTPO010000285.1:0-4971 GCA_046075145.1 Planctomycetota bacterium | reverse complement strand
CTTCGGCACGCTCCTGGAGCGGGCCCTCGACCCCCGCGAGCGGCACAAGCTCGGGGCCCACTTCACGCCGCGGGCGTATGTGGAGCGGCTGGTGGTGCCGACGATCATCGAGCCGGTCCGGGACGACTGGGAGGCGGCCCGGGCCGCGAGCCTGGCCGAGGCCAACGCCGGCCGGCTGGCCGAGGCCAGGGGCGAAGCTCGAAAGTTTCTCGCCGGGCTTACGGCCACGAAGGTGCTCGATCCCGCCTGCGGGACGGGCAATTTTCTCTATGTGTCGATGGTGAAGCTCAAGGAGATCGAGGCGGAGGCCCGCGACTGGCTGGCCCAGCTCGGCGAGACGCAGGCCGACCTGGCCCACATGGAGCGGACGGTCGATCCGCAGCAGTTTCTGGGGATCGAGATCAATCCTCGCGCCGTCGCGATCGCGGAGGTCGTACTCTGGATCGGCTGGCTCCAGTGGCACTTACGCGACCGCAAGACGCCGGAGAGTTTTTCGGAGCCGATTCTCCAAGCCTACGGCAACATCGAATGTCGGGACGCGCTCCTGGAATACGACACGAAGGAACTCGTCCGCGACGAGGCGGGCAAACCGGTCACGCGGTGGGACGGCGTGACCACGAAAAAGCATCCGGTGACCGGGGAGGACGTGCCGGACGACTCGGCGCGGGTGGCGGTCGAGCGGTACTTGAATCCGCGCAAGGCCGAATGGCCGCAGGCGGATTTTGTGGTGGGCAATCCGCCGTTTTTGGGTTCCAAGCGGATGCGGGAATGTCTCGGCGACGGGTATGTGGATGCGCTACAGAATGTGTGGCCCGAGGTGCCGCAGGCTACGGACTTCGTGCTGCGCTGGTGGCACAAGGCAGCAGAACTCCTCAGAGCAAGACGGATTCGGCGATTCGGTCTCGTGACTACCAACTCGATTGGCCAGGCCTACAACCGCCGAGCGATCGAGTCCCACGTCGAGTCGGGCAATTGCAACCTGGCGTTCGCCATCCCGGACCATCCCTGGGTTGACTCAGCCGACGGAGCAGCGGTCCGCATCGCGATGACTGTAGCCAGTGCCGACATGACCCCCGGCGCGCTGCTTACCGTTGAGGTTGAAACGGCAACGGATCAAGGCGACGAAATTGCGATCCAAACATCCGAGCGGGTGGGAGTCGTCAATTCGAGCCTGCAGCTCGGTGCCAACACCGGTTCTGTCGCGGAACTCCGCAGCAACTCGAGTCTTTGTTGCGTTGGAATCAAGACGATCGGTTCCGCGTTTGTGATCACCCCGGACGATGCTGAGACGCTCGGCCGATCAAGAGAATCTGGGCTCTCTGGCCATATCAGGCACTACGTCAACGGCCGCGAGTTGTCTCAAATTCGCGGTGAGCGGATGGTGATCGATCTCTTTGGGCTCGGTGAGAAGGAGCTTCAGTCACGATTTCCAGCGGTCTATCAGCATCTCCTGCACGGGGCGAAGCCGGAACGCGACCTCAATCGAAACAAGTTGTTTCGCGAAACCTGGTGGGTGATTGGCCACCCGCGCCCGCTGTTTCGGCAGTTTACGGCAGGGCTTGCTCGATACATCGCGACGATCGAGACGTCGAAGCACAGGTTTTTCCTGTTCCTGCCGGCGGAGGTTTTGCCCGACAGCACGATCGTGACCTTTGGGCTTGAGGATGCTGCTGCACTCGGAGTCATGTCGAGCCGGATTCACGTCGTCTGGGCACTGGCGGCAGGCGGAACGTTGGAGGATCGTCCTCGCTACAACAAGACGACGTGCTTCGACCCGTTCCCATTCCCAGCCGCGACCGACGAGCAAAAACAAACCATCCGCGACCTCGGCGAGGCACTCGATGCCCACAGGAAAAAGCAGCAGGCGGCGCATGCGGGGCTGACGATCACGGGGATGTACAACGTGCTCGAAAAGCTCCGCACGGGCGAGGCTCTCACGGCCAAGGAAAAAACGATCCACGACGACGGCCTCGTGAGCGTGCTCAAGAAGATCCACGACGATCTCGACGCGGCCGTGTTCGCCGCCTACGGCTGGCCGGCGACGCTTTCCGACGACGAGATCCTGGAGCGGCTCGTGGCCTTGAACCACGAGCGGGCCGCCGAGGAAAAGCGGGGCCTTATCCGCTGGCTGCGGCCGGAGTTTCAGGCCAAGGCCGGCGGCGACGTGCAGCTCGCCATCGACGCCGGTGACGACGACGAAATCGAGGCGGCCGACGCCGGCGATGCCGACGCCGCCTCGAAGCCGAAGCGTGGCCGCAAGCGAGCGGCCAAGAAGGCTGCCAAAAAGGTTTCCGGAAAGGCCGCCGGCCCGGCCCGATCAACCCGGGCGGCCAAGGCAACCAAGCAGGCGTGGCCCAAGGATCTGGCCGAGCAGACCCGCGCGGTCCGCGGTGCGCTCGCGGGGGCCGGCGGCGTCATCACGGCCGCCGACATGGCCCGGCAGTTCAAACACGCCAAGGCCCCCCGCGTGGAAGAAATCCTCGACACGCTCGTCGCCCTCGGCCACGCCCGCCGCACCGACTCCGGCTACGCCCCGGCGTGAGGCGGCCGCCGGATCCGTACGGAATCCGGGGCAACGACCGTGAAGGCGGCGGGCAATTCCGTGGCATGTGATTGAAGGACGGCCAGAATCGCATCAGCCCGGCGGTCGATCGACAGTCCGGTCTGCCGCAACAGGATCACACCGCAATGCGCCATCCGACGGCGATACACGAGTTCGCCGAAGTCCTTGTCGGCAGTCAGCAGCAAAGCCCCCGCAGCATCGGCGTTGCCAAGCACCCATTCATCCGCCGCGCCTGGAGCAGACTCCAGGATCGCCAGGACGTCGTAACCGCCGAGTCGCAATCGATCGACGATTCGCGTGTCGACACTTTCATCGACGACGATTCTCATGCCGACTGCCGCGGAATCGGATAGACGGTGTCGGCCCGCAAGGCACCAGCCGCAAACGTCAGCGCCGCCGAGATCGCCTCCGGTGTCAAGTGAGGATGGCCTTTGATGAGCTCATCGACCGACGTTCCCGCAGCGAGTTCTTCGAGGATCAGTTCAACGGTGATCCGCGTGCCCACGACCACGGGCTTGCCCATCATCACGTTTGGATCAGACACGATCTTTGGTGCAATCATGGAAACTCCTTGTTCAGAATCAACTGGCCTGCAGCGCCTCGATGCTGTTCACATGAACGAGCGAGCAGGTGACGCTGCGGTCGTCATCGGGATAGTAGACGATCATTTCGGTCTTCATGACGAACGCACACTCGGGATGACGGATTTCGTGGCTCTCCCCGTTCGACATCCGGATCACAAACGGCTCGAAGGGCTCGCGGCGAAGGAATTCTCGGATTGCGTCGGCGTTCATGACAGGCCTCGCAGGAACGACTCGATACTGTACGAGTGAACATCGTAGCGGACTGCAGCCCGGCTGGCAACGGACCGCCCGCTCAACGGGTCGCGTGGATTTCCGCGAACTCCCCTGGGATAATCCCGCGTCGCGGCGTCTGCCGCCAACGGCTGGCGGTTCAGCCGCCCTGCAAGTCCGTGTATTTCCGCGCGTTGCCGCGGGCGAGCTTGACCGGGTATTTCTGATCATTGGCCGCGAGCTTGGCCGTGATCGCCTCGGCCAGGTCGATGCCGAGCCGGTCGGCGAGCAGCATGGCAAACATCACGACGTCGGCGATCTCGTCGGCCACGAGGGACCGCTTGGCCGGATCGGCCAGATCCCGCTCGACCTCGGCGTCGGTCTTCCAAAGAAACCGCTCCTGGAGCTCGGCCGCCTCGATGGCGGTCGCGGCGGCCAGGTTCTTCGGCGTGTGAAACTGCGCCCAGTCGCGGTCATCACGAAACCGGGTGACGGCCGCCACGAGGTCGGAGAGTGTGGGCGGCGGGCGGCGGTGGGAAGTTGATCGTTTGGCGGGCTTCTTCATGCCGGCGACTGAACCTGGTACGCGGGCTTTCACCAAACACGCCGTACGCCGTAGGCGTCGAAGATCGCCTCCCGGCTGACGATCGGAATGTCATCGGCTAGTGCCTGGGCGATGAGCAGTCGGTCAAACGGATCACGGTGGTGAAACGGCAACGCCACCAAGACCTCGAAGTGGCGGTCTTCGAGGGGCAGCCACTCAAAGAAGGACCTCTGCATGGATTGCCGGAAGAATCCCGGAAACGGCCCCCCAAGGTCGAGCTTCTTGAGGCTCACCTTGATGGCGACTTCCCAGGGAGTCGCGATACTGACCATTTTTTGGTTACCGGCCTTCGTAATGGCTTCGCGGGCCTGACTGCCGAGCTGCGGATCGTCCCACCAAAACCAGAGGATCGCGTGGGTATCCAGCAGCAGTTTCATTCCATGTAGTCCGCGAAGTCCTCGAGCGGAGCGTCGAAGTCCGGGGCCATCCAGAGCGCTCGATCTTTGGCCACGCCAGGCACGCTCGGCCAACTTGTGCCGTCGGCCTTACGGACGACGGCAACGGCCGTCCCGTCTGCCGTCAGCACGAGTTCTTCGCCGGCGGTCATGCCCGCAACCAGTTCCGCAAATTTCGGCGATGCCGCGGTCAGCGGCAGAGAGCGAGTGATCGTCATGCGAGACCTCCATAACGATTATCCAGGGAAGGGCATCCAGGGCCAAATCGGAGGGGATAAGCCACGCAAACCCACGGAAACCGCCCGCTCCCCGACGTCCGATAATGTCTCTTATGTCCGGTTCGCCCTCCCTGCATCCGAGCCTTTTTTCCTCGGACAAAACGCCGCTTCTGCCCTCGCCCGATGCCACCGGAGCTGGTCGCTCGCGGCGGGTCGCCCGCCGCGGACCACGACCACGAGCCAGGAGCTGCGGCCGGCCACCCACCAGCGCGTCGGCCGGCGCTTCAGCGAATGGGCAGCGGCGTCTGTGCGCCCACCGGAAACTGGCCGGGAGGTGACTGCCCAAATGCTGGACGATTCGAAAACCCGCTGGTCGCGGGCTGGGCCGGTTGCGCCG
>JBJTPO010000284.1:0-7012 GCA_046075145.1 Planctomycetota bacterium | reverse complement strand
GCTCGCCCGGGGCGGGCTCGTGGCGGCGGCTCTGGCCGTCGCGCCACTCACCGCCACGGTCGCCTGGCCCACCCGGGCCGCGGGCCTCGTCGGCACGGCGGTGGCACTGATGGCGGCCCTGCGTCCGGCGGTCGGCTGGCGGCGGCCGTGGCCGAGCGGCTTTCGTCCGGCGAACCGCGGCGACGCGGCGGCAGTACCGCGCGTGGCCGAGGGTGCCGGCCGAGTGCGGGCTGAATCGTGCGGCAGCGCGGGCGGACCGTCCCGGTCGCCCGCCCCGGCTGACTGGCAGCCCCATGTCGCCGAATGGTCGGCGGCCCTGCCGAGCGGTTACCGGCAACGGCTCGAGCGCTTCGAGACTCCGGCCGGCGAGGAGTGCGTGTTGGGGCAGGTGATGCTCTCGGTCGCAGCCGGCAGCCGCACCGGCCACGCTCATGTCGGCTTCTGCCCGTCCTTCGCCACGTTGCCGATCGTCGAGGTGACCAGCGATTGCGACTTCGTCGAGGCCGAGGTGACCGCAGCGGAGGTCCTGCCCTGGGGCGTCCGCGTGGAGTGCCGGCTCTCCGAACCGGCCGAGGAGCCGCTCGAGATTCCCGTGGCGATCCGGGCCGTCCGACCAACCTGACAACGGCCCCCCACCGAGTGACCGCATGGCCCGCTGGCCGACCCACCTCTGGACCACGCTCTTCACCTACGGGGTGATCTTCGTGGGCTTCCCCCTGCTGGCCCTCCTGTTCTGGCTCTGGGTGCGCGGGGGCTGATCGTGCCCGGCTCCGGACAGCGACACGCTTCCTTCCTTCAGGAGATCGAGACGAGCATGCTTCACGCGATCGTGATGGCCGGTGGATCGGGCACCCGGTTTTGGCCAGCCAGCCGGGCGGCCCTCCCCAAGCAACTGCTGCCGCTGGCCGGCGAACGGACGCTCCTCGAGGACACCGTAGCCCGCCTCGACACGCTCGTGCCGCCCGAGCGGACGATGGTCGTCACCGCCGCGCGGCTGCTCGACGCCGCCCGCCGGCAGCTGCCGGCCGTGCCCGAGACCGGCCTCGTCGGCGAGCCTTGCAAGCGGGACACGGCGCCCTGCATCGGCCTGGCGGCCCTGCTCGTCGCCCGCCACGATCCCGACGCCACGATGGTGGTGATGCCCTCCGACCACGTGATCCGGCCGGCCGAGAGGTTTCGCGCGGCGATCCGCCAGGCCGAGACGCTGGTCGCCGCCGAGCCCGGCAGGCTCGTGACGTTCGGTGTCCGCCCCACCTACCCGGCCGAGAGCTTCGGCTACATCCAGCAGGGCGAGCCACTCCCGGTCGGCCCCGGCGAGGCGGCGGCCCACCGGGTGGCCCGCTTCAAGGAAAAGCCTCCGGCGGCGGTCGCGGCCGAATATCTGGCCGCCGGCACCTACCTCTGGAACGCGGGGATCTTCGTCTGGAAAGCGGCCACGATCCTGGCGGCGCTGGCCGAGCGTCAGCCCGAGTGCCTGAAGCACCTCGAGCGGATCGCCGCCGCCTGGGACGGCCCCGACCGCGACCGCGTCTTCACCGCCGAGTTCGCGGCAATCAAGGGCACGTCGATCGATTATGCCGTGCTCGAGCACGCCTCCGATGTGGCCGTGATCGAGGCCCCGTTCGGCTGGGACGACCTCGGGGGCTGGTCGGCCGTGGCCCGACAGCGGGCTGCCGATGCCGGCGGCAACACCTTCATCGGCCGCCACCTCGACCTCGGCTCGACCGGAACGATAGTCCAGACGGGCGACGACCACCTGGTCGTCACGCTCGGCCTCGAGGATATGCTGGTGGTGCACACCCCCGATGCCACCCTCGTGGCCGATCGCTCGCGCGAGGAGGAGGTGAAGCAGGTGGTGGCCGAACTCGAGCGGCGCGGATGGTCGGAGTTTCTGTGATGCGTGGAGCGGGAATCGCCCTGGCAGCCGCGATGCTGGCATGGGGGCCCGCGATCCCGACCCTGGCCGAGCCAGCCACTCCGGCCTTGACCGACGACGTGGCCGCCCGCGACGCCGGCTGGCTGGCCGCGTTTCGCCGCTCGCGTGAGGCGCTCTGTTGGACCGACCTGGCCATCCGTCATGACTGGCGGGTGCAGCGGCACTCGCGCGATGGCCGCTGCCGGATTCTCGACCCGGCAGACGGCACGGTTCGCGAGGGCAGCGAGGAGGAATGCCGGCGTGCCTTCGCCACGCTCGCGGCCGAAGACACGATCCCTCCCCACGCCGGACCGACGGTGATCCTGCTCCACGGCCTCGGCGAGGGCCGCGACTCGATGCGGCCGCTGGCCGAGCACCTCCGGGCCACGAGCGACGCCGCCGTGGTCTCCTTCGGCTACGCGAGCGTCACCGCCACGCTCGACGACCACGGCGCCGCGTTGGCCGAGGTGGTCGCAGGCCTGTCGGCCACGGCCCCGGTCAGCTTCGTCGGCCATAGTCTCGGCACCATCGTCGTCCGCCGCTGGCTCGCGCTGGCCGATCCGGCCGACCGGGAGCGGGTGCACCGCGTGGTGATGCTCGGGCCGCCAAACCAGGGGTCGCGACTGGCCCGGATGGCCGGGGGGCTTTGGGGCCTGGCCGACCATGTCGAGGGCTCCACCCGCGAACTCGTGTTCGACTGGCACCGGGTCGCGCCGCGTCTCGCCGTGCCCGCCTGCGACTTCGGGATCGTGGCCGGCGGCAAGGGGGACGACACCGGCTTCAGCACGCTCCTGGCGGGCGACGACGACGCGGTGGTCTGCGTCGACGAGACGCGGCTGCCCGGAGCCCGCGACTTTCTCGTTCTGCCGGTTCACCACGCCGCCATGATGCGGGATCCGGCCGTGCAGCGGGCCACCGCGTCGTTCCTCGAGACCGGCCGCTTTCACGCCCCGGCCGAGCAGGCACCGCGATGAGCGACCCCGTCTCGCAGCCGATCCCCGCCGGCCGCGTCGCTGGCATCGACTATGGTCGCCGCCGGATCGGCGTGGCGGTGTGCGACGCCTGCCGGATCATCGCTAGCCCGCTGTGTCTCCACGAAACCGTGGGCGACCACGCGGCCGACGCGGTCTTTTTCGCGCGACTCGCGGAGCGGGAGGAGCTCGTGGGCTTCGTGGTGGGGCTGCCGCTGCATGCCGATGGCAGCCCGAGCGGAATGTCGGCCGAGGTGGAGCGGTTCGGAGCCTGGCTGGGTCGGGTCACCGGCCTGCCCGTCGCCTTCCAGGACGAGCGGTTCACGTCCCACGAGGCGGCCGGCAAGCTCGCCGGCGTGGGCTTGAGCCGCGGCCAGAAGAAGAGCCGCAGCGACGCCGTGGCCGCGCAGGTGGTGCTCGCCTCCTGGCTCGAGCGTCAGCAGCTCCTCGCGAACGATTCCTGATGCACTCGCGTGTCGCGCAAGCTCGGGGTGGCCCGTGCCATCTCGCCGGACGCTCCCTGCGGGCATCCTGCCCTCCGGTCGCTCGGAGGAAACCTCGCTCCGCAATCCTTGCCGCGCTCGGTTTCCTACGCCGCTCGATTGGCACGGGCCACCCCGAGCAGTCCAACGGTTGAAGAAGCGGAAGTCGGATTCGTCTGATGGGACACCGCGTGCCGGAACGCGAACGAGCACGGCCGCCCGGAGGTGCGGCCAGCGGCCGGGGCCGAAGGCCCGAGGGACGCAAAGGTTGCACGGGGCAGGGATGCCCCTGCAGCCGGAAAGCTGCAGTCCCGACGCGTCACCCGCGACGTTCCACCCCCTGGCCTTCACGGTAAGATGCTCGTATGACTCCCGCCACGCCTCCCCTGCGGCTCGTCGTCGGTTGCGGCTATCTCGGCGAGCGGGTGGCCCGCCGCTGGCTCGCCCGTGGTGACCGGGTCGTCGCCGCGACGCGGTCGCCGGCGCGGGCCGAGACGCTCGCGGCGTCCGGCATCGAGCCTGTGATCCTCGACGTCACCGCGGACACGCCCGGCTGGGAGCGGCTGTTCAGCGAGGGCGGCCCGCGCGTCGCCACGATCTTCTGGGCCGTCGGCTTCGACCGCTCGGCCGGGGCGGCTTATCACGACGTGCATGTCGCCGGCCTCGAGAAGCTGCTCGATGCTGCGGTCGCCGGTGGCCACCGGCCACGCGTCATCTTCTCGAGTTCGACCGGCGTCTGGGGAGACGAGCGGGGCGGGATCGTCTCCGAAGCCACGCCCACGGATCCGTCTCGCGATGCGGGCCGGGTGCTCGTCGCCGCCGAGCAACGGCTGGCAGCCCATCCGGCCGGCCCCGGCACGGCCCTGCGATTCGCGGGGCTCTATGGTCCCGGGCGGCTGCCACGGCTGGCCGACCTGCGGGCGGGACGGCCGATTGCCGCCGATCCGGAAAGCTGGCTGAACCTCGTGCATGTCGACGACGCGGCCAGGGTCGTCGCGACGGTCGCCGACGCCCCGGCACCCCACCCGCTGTACGTCGTCTCCGACGGCACGCCCGTCCTCAGGCGGGACTGGTACCGCCGCGTCGCGGAACTCGCCGCCGCGCCCCCACCGGCCTGGGACGAGTCGGCCCCGCGGAGCCGCGGCGGCGACAAACGGGTCGATTCGGCGCTCGTCTGGGCCGACCTCGGCATCAGCCCCGCGCACCGCGACGCCCTCGCGGCCCTGCCGCAGCTGGTTGCGGAATCGTGACCGAGCCGGCTCGCCTGAAGCCCCAACGTTACTGGAGTACCGGCAGGGGGGCCTGCTTCGGCGTGGCACGGGCAGCCTGCGCCGCCTCGGCGATCCCTCCGGCGCCCGACAGAGCCCGCAGGTAATCGATCGTCACGTTCATCGCCTCGTCGAAGTAGTAGTCACGCTTGACAACCGGCCGCTTGGAGAACTCCGACTGCTCGAGTCGCTCCTCCTCCTCCTTCTCGGCCTTCTTGCCCTCGTTCCACTGCCGCGTGAACTCGGCCTCCGCCAGGGCGATCGTCTTTTCATCCTTCCGCTTGTTGTAGCGGTCGATGTCGCCGGAGAGCTCCTTGAACTTGCCGTCGCCCGCCACCCGCTCGGCCGAGCGCTTCCGCAGCAGATCGACGACCGGCTCGGTCACCTCGCCCGTGGGCTGGTAGCGGGCCGCCGGCACGCGGTCGAACGGAATCGCGTGGTCCAGGTCGCTCTCGCCCACCGGCAGGTGGGTGGTGATGCTGGGCAGCGTGACGTCGCTCTTGACCCCCTCCAGCTGCGTGCTCGCGCCGCTGGGCCGGTAGAACTGCTGCATCGTGATCTTGATGGCCCCCAGCGACGGGGCGTTGTCGAATCGCCGAAACAGCTGCCGCCCCAGGTCGAGCAGGCTCTGGACCGTGCCCTTGCCGTGCGTGGCGTCGTCGCCCACGATCAGTCCGCGGCGGTAGTCCTGGATCGCGCCGGCGAGGATTTCGCTGGCGCTGGCGCTGAACTTGTTGGTCAGCACGACGAGCGGGCCGTCCCACGCCACGCCCGGATCGACGTCGTCATAGGGCCGGACCTGCTGATCCGCGTCCTTGATCTGTACGACCGGGCCGCGGTCGATGAACAGCCCGGTCAGCTTGATCGCCTCGGGAAGCGACCCTCCGCCGTTGTTTCGCAGGTCCAGCACCACGCAATCGACCCCCTTCTGCCGGAAGTCGTCGAGCAGCAACTGGGTGTCGCGCGTGCTGCTCTTGAAGTCGGCCTGCCCCTGCTGGGCGGCCTCCATGTCCATGTAGAAACTCGGCAGGTTGATCACCCCGATCCGAAAGGGGGAGCCGTCGGGCTTCTTGCCGTGCTCGATGATCTCGCCGCGGGCCTCGGCATCCTTGAGCTCGATCTTGTCCCGCGTGATGTCATAGACCGTCGGGGCCGTCTCGCCGACCGGGATCACCTTGAGCCGCACCACGGTGCCCCGCTTGCCGCGGATCAGCTTCACCACCTCGTTGAGGTTCATGTCGACGGTGTCAGCGATCTCCCCTTCGTTGCCCTGCCCCACGCCGATCACCCGATCCTTGCTCTTCAGCCGGCCGTCGCGGTCGGCGGCTCCGCCCGGCGTCAGCTCGACGATCGTGGTGTAGCCATCCTCGCTCTTGAGCTGGGCCCCGATCCCGTCGAACTGGAGCCGCATCCCGATCTCGAAGTTCTCGAGCGTGCCGGGCGACATGAAACTGGTGTGGGGGTCGAAGCTGGCGGTCAGCGACGAGAGGTAGATCTCGAGCAGTTCATCGGCCGTCATCTGATGCATCCGCTTGGCGAAGCTCTTGTAGCGGCGGTGCAGCTTGTCCTTGGCCTCCTCGGGCGGCGTCTCCTCCATCTTTTGCACGAGCAGGTCGTACTTGACCCGCTTCCGCCACGTGTCCTCGAGCTCCGACTCGGTCTTGGCCCAGGTGGTGGCATCCCGATCGATCACGAGCGACTCGTCCTTGGTGAAATCGTGCGGCGCGTCGATCAGCCGCTCGATCACCGGCAGCCGCTCGTCGACCCGCTGCAGGAACCGGGCCAGCACTTCGTAGGCAAAGTTCACGTCGCCCCGCTTGACGGAGTCGTCGAGCGTGTCTCGCTTGGCGGCAAACTGGTCGATGTCGGACTGGAGGAAGTAGACCTTCATCGGGTCGAGCGCTTCGATGAAGGAGTCGAACCAGAGCGTGGCGATGTCGTCGTCGATCGGCCGCCGCAGGAAGTGCTCCCGTTCGAGGTGCCGGCGGACGGCCACCGCGATGTGGCGGTCGTTGGCCCCAGGCTGCGGGGCGCCGGCGGCGACGGGCGGCTGCAAGCCGGCAGGACGGGGAGGCTCCTCGGCGGAGCTCGCCGCGGCAACGCAGGCCACGGCTACGACCGCCGCCATGCCGAACGGAGAACCGGGGCCGATCGCGGAAAACCGAACTCTGGAAAACCGAGCTCTCGAGGTGGGGGTCTCGCTCACGCTCTGGCTCCTTGGGGGGTCTGTTCGCATGGGCCGCCGTCGGCAGCCCTTCATTGTGACGACTCGCCGCCGGTTTGGCGAGACATTATTCCGCGGTGATCCGCCGCCTGCTTCAGACGCGGCGGGCTTTGAAGGCCAACGCCCCCACCACCCACTCAACGACCGCACGC
>JBJTPO010000283.1:0-10012 GCA_046075145.1 Planctomycetota bacterium | reverse complement strand
CGACCCGGAAGCAGTACCGAAGCAGGTCGGCCTCCTGAAAGCCGGCCGCCGGCGCCAGGTCCGACCGCATGCCCTCGAGCAGGGCCGACGCCGCCCCGAGCGGCAGGTCGTGCCGACCGGCGAGTTCCGCCAGCCAGCGGCTCTCGCCGGCGACCGGGCTCTGGCCACCGGTGATCCTGCGGACATCGTGGGTGGCCAGCTCGACGAACTCGAGCGCCTGCCGCGGCGAGGCGGCCGAATCGACACCGTCGTCGCACCACCGGCACCAGGCGTAGAGTCGCTCAACGTCGGCCCGCTTCGCGGCGGGCAGGAGCCGGCTGGCAAACGCGAACGAGCGGCTATGTCGCCGAATCGACTCCCCCGCATCCGGGCTGCTCACTGCCGACGACATGGAAGTCCGTCCGAAAAATGGTTTCAACGTGGACCAGCGGTGGCTGGAGGGCTACCCCGGGTTCCCCATCGCGTCTCCCGAAGCAATGGCATGGTAGTCGGCCGCGATCGTGTCGCAGGTGGCCTTGGCGGAGTTGACGACGCCGGGCACGCCGGCCCCGGGATGGGTGCCAGCCCCCACGAGGTACAGCCCGGGGATGTCCGGGTCACGGTTGTGCGGTCGGAAGTAGGCGGTCTGCGTGAGCGTGGGGGCGACCGAGAAGGCGGACCCGTGATGGGCCTGGAACCGGCTCGCGAAGTCGGCGGGCGTGCAGTGCCGGCGGGTCACGACCGCATCCCGGACTCCCGGCAGGTGGGGTTCGAGCGATGCGAGGATGGCGTCGCCGTAGCGGCCGGCCACGGTCTCCCAGTCGATCGCCGCGTTGCCCAGATGCGGCACGGGACTCAGCACGTAGAACGATTCGCCGCCCGGCGGGGCCATGCCCGGGTCTGTGATCGTGGGGGCGTGGAGATAGAGGCTGAAGTCCTCGGGCAGGCGATGGCCGTGGAAGACGTCACGCAGCAGCCCCTGGAACCGCGGCCCGAACAGGATCGTGTGGTGGGCCAGGTGCGGATACCGCCGATTCGTGCCGAAATAGAGGACGAACAGCGACATCGACCAGGTCATCCGCTCGATCCGCCGTTGCCTGCGGCGGGCGGCATCGACGCCGCGGTAGAGCCGGGCGTAGGTGTGGTGGACGTCGGCATTCGAGACGACCACGTCGAAGGCCTCGGGCAGGCCTCCGGAGGCGTGCACGACGTGCCTGGTCGCAGCGCCGACGGTCTCGAGCGTGACATGATCGACCGGAACGGCGAGCCTCAGCGTACCGCCGAGGTCTTGAAAGAGCCGCACCAGTCCCCGGACCAACGCCCCGGTGCCCCCCTCGGGAAAAAACACCCCCCACTTCCGCTCGATCCAGTGGATCAGCGTGTAGATGGAGCTTGTTTCCAACGGGTTGCCGCCCACGAGCAGGGGGTGAAAGCTGAACGCCTGCCGCAGATGCTCGTCCCGGACGAATCGCGAGACGGTCGCGTAGACGCTCCGGTCGGCCCGCAAACACGCCAGTTGCGGCGCGGCTCGGATCATGTCGGTAAAGTGGAGGAAGGGCACCGCGCCAAGCTCCTCATACCCTGCCCGAAAAACTCGCCGGGCGTAGTCGGCGAACCGTCGGTAGCCGTCCACGTCGGCGGGATTCACCCGCTGGACCTGCTCGATCAGCCCCTCCTCATCGGCGACATAATCGAAGGCGACTCCGTCGCCCCATTGAAGCCGGTAGAGCGGTGTCACCGGCACCAGGCGCACGTAGTCGGCCAGCCGTCTGTCCGAAAGCTCGAACAGCTCCTCCAGGCAATGCGGAGCGGTGATCACCGTCGGCCCGGCATCGAAGACGTAGCCGCTGTCCTCGTAGACGGCGGCCCGGCCGCCCGGCTGGTCATGGGCTTCGTAGCAGACCGTCTCGAAGCCCATCGACTGCAGGCGGATCGCCGCCGCGAGGCCCCCGAAGCCGCTGCCGATCACCGCCGCCCGCCGGGGCGAATGGGTGCCCGGCCGAGGCGAACGCCGCCCTGCGACGCTCGACGGGCTCACGAAAGCGCCTCCGCCGTGCTCGGCTGACTGCTGATCCTGAGGGCATCACAGACCGCCGACAGCGGGGCGGCGTCGCGGACACGGCCGGTCGCCGCGGCGAGCCTGCCGGTCGCCCGGTCGAGACGAGCGTTGATCGCGGCCGCGGCCGGGGCATGTGTGGCGTCGAGCAGATCCTTGGCCAGGGGACGGAGCGCCGCCGGCTCGTCTCCTTCCTGGCGCAGGCGATGCTGCCAGGCAGCAAACTGGCTCGCCGGCAGCACGCTCGCCGCCCACGCCCAGGGCCACGTGACCCGGCGATTGCGGAGGTCATCGCACCGATCCGATCCGGCGACGAGTTCACGCAGTTCATCGAGGTCATTTTTCATCTGCAGGCAGATGCCCACCCGGCAACCGAACCCGGCCACGGCCTGCAACGTCTGCCGGTCTCCCGCCGCGGCCTGCGCACCGCACCACGCGGCCAGCGACGCCAGGCGCCCGGTCTTCCACCGGGAGATCGCCAGCGCCGTGACCTGGGCCTGCCGCGGCATGACCTCGTCCACCCGCGTGGCCAGGTCGATCGCCTGACCCTCGTGACACTGCCGCGCCACCGTGATGAACCGTCCCACGAGCGCCGCGGTCCCGGCGGAATCCTCCGCGGCGGCTGCCGCCAGTTCGAGTGCCCGGAAATACATCCAGTTCCCGGCGTTGACGGCCCGGGCCGGGCCGATCACCCGGTGGAGGGCCGGCTGCCCACGGCGGGTGAGCGAGTCGTCTTCGAAGTCGTCGATCACGAGCGAACCGGCATGGAGCATCTCGACCGCATCGACGATCAGCACGGGGGCCGGGCCACTGCCGCCGGCGAAGGCGTAGGCCCGCTCGAGCAGGGTGGCCCGAAACCGCTTGCCGCCGACACCGGGATAGAGGTCGGGGGCGAGTTGGAGGGCCTTCGACCAGCCATGCCGCGTCCGGGCGGTCTGGTGCGTCGAGCCGGCGAAACCGAGGGGATTGGCAGTCATGTCGGCACCGGTCCCGGGAGTGAAACGAACGACCTCGCGAACCGAATCGGCGCCAGGCCGGCGGGCGGCCGGCCGATGACGATCCGAGCCGCATCGGTGAAGGTGAAGCGATGGGCGTAAAACCGGGCGATCCGCTCTTCCGGCAACACACGGTAGAACCGCCGGAAGATCTTCCAGCGGTCGCCGGGCCTGACGAGGCAAAAGAGCAGCCGATTCAGAAACCGGGCGAATCCCCTCCGCAGCCGGTCCTGCTTCGCGGCCGCCGCGACCTCCGCGGCGATCTGGTCCGGACACGAGCGGGCGACGAGTTCCGCGAAACGCACTGCCAGCGGCATCGAGTATCCGGTGGCGGCGTGATACCAACCCCCGGCATAGCCGCCGGCAGGCGACGCCCCCGCGTGGCCGACCGCCGCCGCATAGGGCATCGGCAGACATCCTCGCTCGGTCCGGATCAAGGTCGTAGGCCCAACGCCGGCCTCGGCAAGCCGTGTGGCGATCAGTTCGGCGGCCCGCGCTTCGTCGCAGGCTGGCGCCTCGTCGAAGCGGGTGTACTCCAAGAGCACGCGATCGGGACCGAGCGGCAGTTCGTAGAGAAACTCGAATCCACCGGCCTGGTCCGACCGGACATCCATCACCGTCGGCTCGGATGCCGGCCAGCGGGAGCTGGTCTGAAGCTCGTGGCCGATGAAGGTCTGATAGCCCGCTCCGCGCGACGGCCCTGCCGCCGCCCGCCCGCGACAGTCGATCACCGCCCGGCACGAGACGTCCACATTCGCACCGAGCCTCACCGAGGTGGGCGAGAGGATCTCGCACGGCTCGCCGGAGCGAACGACCAGCCTGCCAAGGCCAGCCCGTTTCGCCCTCGCGTCTGCCAACGACAACGTGGCCGCCCGCAGCCGGTCGGATGTGATGGTGGCATAGGGGATCATGACCCGCCGCGACAGCCCGGGAAACCTGACGCGATAGCCGGGCCACCGGTGGGCGACCAGCGGATCGACCCAACCTCCCGCATCATCGGCGACGTCCGTCTCGTGGAAAGACCACGTGTGATTGCCGCACAGTTCGTCAGCCCGTTCGACCAGAAGGACGGACGCCTCGGGCCGGTGCCACGCCAGGGCATGGGCCAACAGGCAGCCTTGAAGACCACCCCCCACGATCGCATAGTCGAACTCGGGGGCCGCGTTCAGCGGGGAGCGTGTCATGCGGGGCTCCCGAGTTGAACCGGCGGCGGCGTCCACCGCCGGCCGCACGCCTCGAGCAGCGGCGCGACCCCATGCAGGAGCAGATGTGGCATGGCGACGGCGCTCAGGCCCACGAAGGTCGCTCGAATGAGCGAGTCGGTCCAGCCAGCCCCGCCGAGCACCAGCCACGCCGCCAGCCCGACCAGAGCGATCGCACCGAGCGTCAAGGGGGCAAGGCTCCGGGCCAACGCTGGCCAACTCTCGCCAAGTTCGATACGGAGTCGCCTGAGTCCCCGGGCGGAGTGCCAGGCACAAAAATAAACCGGGAAGCTCACCAGCGGGCTCACGACGGCGAACAGCACCACCAGCGAGGCGACCAGGGCGTTGTCGACGAGCAGCACACGGCGGACCCGCCCTCGGTGGCGGCAGGCCATGAGGCCCTGGAGAGCCCAGGCCGTCACCGCGGTCGCCAGCATGAGCCATGAGCAGACCACCAGCAGGCCGGTGGCCTGGGCGACGGCCGGCCCGGAGTCGCCGGGCGCCGCCACGCCGAGAATCGCACCGACGGCCTCGGCCTGAAACACCAGCGGCGTCCAGATCACGAGCCCTCCGCGGGCGAATTGAAAAACCGGCCTCAGCCGCCGCGGAGCGACTGCAAGCCGCGGCTCCTCCTGGCCAAAGTGCCACGCGGAGGCCAGGAAGAACGCCAGGATCGTAGCGGCCGGCGCCACGATCCAGCCGCCCACGACCAACGCCCCGACCGCCAGGTAGCCCAGCAGAAATACGGGCAACCACGCCATTCCCAGGATCGGTTCGAGACGCGGCCTGGCGAAGCGGTGGTCGGCCGCGCCATGCGGCAGGCCGACCACCGCCACGAGCACCGCCAGAACGCCGGCCGAAGCGCCGGCCATGGCGGGAGAAAAGCAGCACGCGGCCCCGATCATCGCCCAGGAGAGCAAGATTACCGAGGCCGCGTGCATGTCATCACTGTTCTTCCGCAGGAAGTCGAGCCGATCAGGCGGCGTAGGCCTCGGCCGAAGCCGTCTTCGTGCTCTTGGCCCGGGCGATCAGGTAGATCAGCACGCCGAAGCCCGCCTTCGCGGTCATGTCGGCGATGGCATACCCGATCTGCAGGCCGACGACGCCCTTGGCACCGACGATACCAGCGGCGGCATCAGCAGTGCCGGCCTTGGCGGCCAGCGCTTCCGGCGTGCCACCGAGCGCATAGGCGATCGGGTAAACCGCCCAGGTGATCAGGATGACCAGCCGCGCGATCTCGAGCAGCTTGCGGGCCGCGGGCGGCTGGCTGTCGAGCGAGTTCGTCAGTTCCGTCCAGAGCACGTACAGGATGTAGAAGAACGGAATGGACGACAGACCGCCCCAGACGACCCGCTCGGTCCACCGATTCGGATCGGAGATCACCTCGCCCGGATAGCCGAGCGCGATCATCAATGCCGCCGCGATGACCAGACGCGTGAGCAGGCTGGATGCCTTGGACGCATGCAGCCGGAGGACGGCCACGAGCTCCACCATCAGCAACGGCACGGTGAGGATCCAGTCGGCATACCGATAAAAGTCATTGAAAGCCGCACCCGTGCCCACGTACCCAGCGCCGCCTTCCGCCAGCTTGTAGGCATCGTGCCAGCTGTGGCGAATCATGAAGTAGTGGTAGCAGGCGATCGACACCACCAGGCCCGACACCAGCAAGGCCGGGCGGTATTCTGGATCGACGTGCGCCCGGGCCATGAACAGGAACAGGGCTGCCGCCCCCATCGTCGCGACCGTCAACGAAAAGATGTTGTCGACCGCGTTGTATTGGACCACTGACAGATCAGGCATGGACGCTGCCAACAGAAAGCCTTCCATCATCACTTCACCTGTTTCGCTAGGGTGGAAAGAAGTTGCCGCCGCCGCCCAACACGAGAGGCGAACGCGGTGGTTTTTAGGCGAGCCCCGTAAGACCGCCGCGAAGTATAGGCCGGTCGACAGGATTTCAGCAAACAGACCCGGGCGGGGCTCCGACTGGGTGCGACCTACCCGCGTTCGCGACACTTGGCGGATTATCCGGGCGAAACTGACGCCCCGACTGCGGGAGGAGGTTCCGCCCGTGGGACGGGCCGTTCTGGGGCGAACCCGAGCCTTGCCGTAGACTCCTCACGTCATTCGAAGTCGCGACCGGGGCGTGACCTGGAAGCGTGCTCGAGCAGGTGCTGGCGTGATGGCGCGTGGACGGTTCGACTGCGCGGTCGTGGGCACCTGCGTGGCCGACATCCTCGTGCGGCCGGTGCCGCTGGGTGCGCCCGTGGGCGGCGGCCGGCTGTTCCACGTCGGGCCACTCGAGGCGACGACCGGCGGCATGGTCTGCAACACCGGCATCGGCCTGGCCCGGCTCGGTCTGTCGGTCGCGGCCGCGAGCCTCGTCGGCGAGGATCCGTGGGGCTCCTTGATCCGCGGTCGGCTCGCAGCCGAAGGGCTCGACACGACCGCCCTCGAGGCGGCCGCGGGCCACGCCACCAGTTCGACCGCCGTGCTCATCGACCCCTCGGGCGAACGCAGCTTCGCCCATCATCGCGGCGCCTGTGCGGCGATCGACCTGGCTTGGGTCACGCGCCAGTTGCCGCTCCTGGCGCGGGCCGAGTGGGTCGTCCTCGGATACGCGGGCCTGCTGCCGGCCCTCGAGCCCGACCTCGCCGCAGCCATCCGCCTGCTCCGCCAAGCCGGCTGCCGCGTGGGGCTGGAGACCGGTGGCACCGGAGGGCGGCTCGAAGATGTCGCCCCCGCCCTGCCCTTCGTCGATCTCTACGTTCCCAGCCTCGACGAGGCGGCCGCCCAGACTGGCACCCGCGACCCGGCGGCGATCATCGCCCGCTACCGGGAACTCGGGGGCGACGGATTTCTGGGCGTCAAGGCCGGCATGCGGGGTGCCGTGCTGAGCCCGACCGCGGGCGATCACCTCGAGATCCCCTGTCTGCCCGCCCCCGGTGTGATCGCCGACACGACCGGGGCGGGCGACTCTTTCCTCGCGGGGCTGCTCGCGGGTATCATTCGAGGGCTGGATCCACAGAGTGCGGCAAGGCTCGGCGCCGCGACCGCCGCCTGTTGCGTGACGGGCCTGGGGGCGACAGCGGGACTCCGATCATACGAGGAGACTCTGATCGTGGCCGCGCAGGGCCGCTGACAAGCTCATGGCGATCCAGTGGCGGGAATTTAACGACTTCGATGCCTGGGGAGAGACGGTCCGGACGGCCGACCTCCGGATGACCTGCGATGCGGTCGAGCGCCGCACCTGGCGGCTGGCCGCCTGCGGACTCGGCGACGTGTTCGTCCAGATGTCCGACGAGGGGGGCGGCAACCTCTGTCATGGAGCGAACACCCACGGCGGCATCCAGCTGTTCGTGCCGCTGTCGAACCACGCCGCCCAGATCTGCAACTGCGAGCCGCTCGACACCGGCTCGCTGCTCGCGATTCCGCCCGGCGGCGACTTCAGCATCCAGGTGCGTCGCATCGCCCATCGCTGGCTCGCCGTCGCCCTGCCAGCCCGCCTTCATGATGCCTGGCCGTCGAGCCTCCGCGGCAGTCGTGTGCTCCGGCCGGGCGACGCCGCCGTCGGCAGGCTCGTCACGCTGGCCGTCCGCATCCTCGCCGGCGTCGCTCCCGGACTGCCGGCCGGCCTGGCTCGCGATGCCGCCGCAGCCGAGCTGGTCGTGGCCGCCCATGCGTGTCTCGCCGAGCCGCCGGTCGCGGCACCCGCGCCGGGCCGCCCGCGAATCGACCGCACCGAGATCATCCGCCGGACCATGGCCGCGCTTGACGCCGAGGCCGTGGAGCGGCCCACGGTCGAGCAACTCGCAGCCGCCGCGGGAGTCACCGAGCGGACGCTCGCCCGGGCGTTCCGCGACACCTTCGGCACGAGCCCCCTGCAGTACGTCCTGCTCCGCCAGTTGCACGCCGTTCGTCGCGGGCTGCGGTCTGCGCCGGGCGATGCGACCGTGTCGGAGATCCTCGTGCGGCACGGGATCTGGGACCATGGCCGGTTCGCCGCCCGCTACCGCCGCCACTTCGGCGAGACGCCCTCTGCCACGCTCATCCACCGGACCTGACCACCGCCCTCCGAGGGCCGTGCGACAGGGCGGCGCTCAGCCGTACCGGTCGGGCGAGAGCAACGCGAGGTCGTGGTCCGGCCGCTCGCCGGCCACGAGCTGACCGACGAGCTTGCCGGTAATCGGCGCGAGGCTCAGCCCCATCATGGCGTGGCCCGTCGCGATCACGAGGTTGTCGAATCGTGCCGTGCGGCCCAGGTACGGCAGGCCGTCGGGCGAGCAGGGCCGCAAGCCCTTCCAGGGCTCGACACCGGCGAAGTCGGCCTCCCGCAATCCGGGGAAGTAGGCCAGGGCCGAGCGGATGATGCCCCGCACCCGCCGCGGATCGACCCGCTCGTCGAGGCCCGCGATCTCCATCGTGCCACCGATCCGCAGGCGGCCATCCATCGGCGTCACCGCCAGCCGGGCTTCGGTGCAGATCGAGCACAGGCTCGGCAGCTGCGGCGGCCGCTCGAGCGTGAGGCTGTAGCCCTTGCCCGCCTGCATCGGCAGCCGCAGGCCCAGCGACCGCACGAGCCCGGGAGACCAGGCCCCGCCGGCGAGCACGACGTGGTCTGCCTCGTCGAAGGCGTCCGCCGATTCCACCGCGGCGATCCGGCGGCCGGTGACGCGAATCCGCGACACCTCCGTGCCCCAGCGAAACACCACCCCCAGCCGCCGGCAGGCCGCCGTGAGCTTTGCCAAGAACCGCTCCGGCGCAAGGTGGGCGTCGAGCGGAAACCGCACCGAGCCTGCCACGGCCATCGTGATGCCGGGATCGGCCGCCGCGGTCTGCCCGGCGTCGAGCACCTCGGCGGGGACGCCGAGTGCATTCGCCCGCGCGGCGAAGTGGGCCTCCTCCTCCAGCCCCCGTTCCGTGCGGCAGAGCATCAACAGGCCGCGCTTCACCAGCCCGAAGTCGCCGATCCCGCGGGTCTCGTCGGCGAGTTCCTCGTAGCAGCGGCGGCTCGCGAGGTTCAGGTCGCGGAGCAGCGGCTCGGCCCGGGCCACCTGCCGCCGGTTCGACGCCCTGAGGAACCGCCAGCCCCAGGCGAACAGATCGCGATCGAGCCGCGGCCGGATCCAGAACGGGCTCTCCGGGTCGAACATCCACGTGAGCCCCAGCCAGACCATGCCGGGCGCCGCCAGCGGCACGAAGTGGCTGGGCACGATCATGCCCGCGTTGCCGAAGGAGCAACCATCCCGCCGCTCCGGGCTGCGGTCGATCACCGTCACCCGGTAGCCACGGGCCGCCAGCGCGTGGGCACTGGCCAGCCCGACCACGCCGGCGCCGACCACCACGACCCCGTCGCGCGACACGCTCACGTCCGGCGGCGCCTCCCAGAGGCGTCCGGAAGGCTGGCCGCCTGTCCCCCAGGCACCCGCTCCGGACCGACCACGTAGAGAAACTCCTTGTTGCGAAGCCGGCCCACGCGGCCCACCTTCTCACCGGCCGGATTATAGATCCCGATCCGGGCGCCCACGTAGCGCGGGTGATCGCGCTCGATGACGGTGAGCTCTCCCCGGGCGGCGAGCAACGCCTCGGCGGCCGCACGGTCGAGAAATCCCTCGTCGTTGAAGGAGAGCATGATCCAGCGGGCGTCGATCGCAGCCAGCAGCCGGGCAAACGCGGCGGCGAACGTGCGGCGCGAGTTGAACGCGCTCCGGCGGGTGCGGCAGTCAGTCCGTTTGCAGGCGGTGCCATAGACCTCGGGCTTGTCCCAGCGGACGAGCGACTCC
>JBJTPO010000282.1:0-2075 GCA_046075145.1 Planctomycetota bacterium | reverse complement strand
TGGATGCCGGCGGAGTACTTCGCCAGCCGCTTGCCGAAGTCGGCCCGCGCGATGGCATGGAGGCGGCGGCCACCATCGGCGTCAAGCTCGAGCAGGCCCGCCGCGATCGCCTGCCGCTCGGCGGCTGACTTGGCCCGCTTGAACTCCGCTTGGAGTCGGCGGGCCTCGGCGGCAGGGCTGGCGACCGAGTCGGCCCCCGAGCCCGGGGCGCTCGAGACCGCGAGCCAGCCAACCACCAGGAGCAGGAGCGGCCAGGTTCGCGGGCCGGTGACGGGGGGGATGGGACGCAGCGTCATGGTTGCTGAGGATACGGTGAGGGCCGAGCCGGCTGCCAGTGCCACGCCGGGCCGGGCCACAACTTTCCGTATGGTCCGGCGTTCAAGAGTGACCGTGAACTTCATTCGCAAGGACGCGCCTGATCGGCCCCTCCGCGTGGGCATCGTGGGGGGCGGGCCCGGCGGATTGTTCACGGCCTGGCACCTCGAGCGGCGGGCTGCGGCGCCGATCGAGATCACGATTTTCGAGGCGGCAGACCGGCTGGGTGGCAAGGTCTGCACGCCGACCTTCGCCGCGGCTCCGGTCCGCTACGAGGCGGGAGCCGCCGAGTTGTACGACTACTCGCCGGTGGACGACGACCCGCTCCGAGCGCTGGTCCGTTCGCTCGGCCTGCCCACCGTGCCGCTGGCGGGCGCCGCGGTCAGCGTGCACGGGAGGCGGATTGCCAACCTCGACGACGCCGCGGAGGTGCTCGGAGCCGCAGCCCGCCGCGATCTGCTCGCCTTCAACGCCTGGGCGCGCGCAGCGATGACGCCCCGTGAGTTCTACGAGTCGGGTACGGACCACGCGGCGGCGGCCGTTCCGGCCGGCAGCTTCGATGCCCTGCTCGCGGCTGCCTGCCCGCCGACCGTCCGCTCGTATGTGGAGGCGCTGATCCACAGCGACCTGGCGACCGAGCCCTCCGCCACGACGGCCGGCTACGGACTACAGAACTACCTGATGAACGATCCGGCCTACATGCGGCTCTACCGGATCACTGGCGGCAACGCACAACTCATGGCCGCCATCGCGGCCCGGCTGGGGGCCCGCGTCCGGCTTGCCACGCCGATCACGCACGTCGCCGGTGGGCCGGGTCAGCCGCTCACGCTGAGGTGGGAAGCACCGAGTTTGCAGGGCGAGGAGACATGCGACGCCGTGATTCTGGCGCTTCCCATCGAGCCGCTGTCGCGACTCGCGTTCAGCGACGAATCGGTGCGGGCTGCGATGGGCCGGCACGTGGCGCACCATGCCCATCCGGCCCACTACCTGCGGATCACGCTCCTCGTCGACCGGCCGGTGACGGACGTGCCGGGGGCGGACGACTTCCTCATGCTCGACGCCTTCGGTGGCACCTGCCTCTATGTCGAAAGCGGCCGTGACCCGACCGCCAGGCACGGCGTGCTCGGGCTTTTGCTCGGCGGCTCGGCCGCGGCCGAGATGGCAGGCTGGGCCGACGAGGCTTTGGTGGCCGCGGCGGTCGACGCGTTGCCCGAGTGGCTCGGCCTCGGCTGGGAGGAGTTGCTCGAGGCTCGGGTGCATCGCTGGACGGGGGCCGTCAGCGCCGCCCCAGGGGGCTGGCATGCACTGCCCGTCGACCGGCGGCACCAACCCTCAGCCGCCCACCCCAACCTGTTCGTCGTGGGAGACTACCTGTTTGACTCCACCCTCAACGGCGTGCTCGACTCGGCCGAGCACGTCGCGGGTTGGATCGCGGCGGAACTCGCCGGCCAAGGCATCGCCGCGACCCACTCACCCGGAACTTCCGCATGATCGCCACCGATCCCGGCCCGCAACCTCACGATCCGGCCGCTGCAGCCGACCTTTCCTCGCCCGCCATACCGGAGGGCCTGCCCACCACTGTCGCGTACGGGCTGCGGCGGCTGCCGGCCGGCGAGGTGCTCGAACTCCTCGCGGTTCCGCTGACGGAGGACGCGGATCGCCGGGCCCCGGTCGGTGCCGCCGCCGCGACGTCGATCGAGGAGACCGTCCGCCAGTGGGTGTCCGCGGCGGCCGGCCCCTTGGTTCCTGTGGCGTTCGTG
>JBJTPO010000281.1:0-1388 GCA_046075145.1 Planctomycetota bacterium | reverse complement strand
ACTGCTTCTCGAACTGCGGACGGAACCAGGCCGCCCAGCGGCCCAACGGCTCGGAAAAGTGTTTCTTCCACTCACCGGCATCTTTGATGGGTTTCAATGTCTCTAGCCACGCCGCGCCGTCCTTCGGCTTGTTTGGATCCGCGGCATGACGTTCCTTGACGTACAAGTCGAACGACGCCGCAATCGTCTCATGGCCCGGGAGCGTCATGCCCATACCCCCTTTCTCTTCGGTCGCGAGCCGCCCAGCAAGCCAGCTCTGGATGATGCCGGCGCCCTTCACCGTTCGGGATTTTCCGAAATCATGCCCCGCGCAGTCTTTCACGCGACGGTCAAAGGCCCCCAGCACCTTCTTCAGGGCTTCCTCAGGATTGTCGATGAAGTTTCGCCTGACCATCTCAAGGGTCACCAAGTGGGCATTCCTGCCGACAAACGTCGGCGTCACCGTCAGCTCTCCTTCCCGAATCGACATCTTCACGTCCATCGCCAGCGACAACATCTGGGGATCCGGGTGCAGCCGCGCGAGGTTCACCTGCCACTCCCCGATTCCGGGATCGGTTCCCGGCTTCAAGTCCCGCGGCAACTGCACGTCGATCGGCGTGCCCATCAGATCAGCCTTGATCGCGATGCTGGTCACCGGCAACTGATACAGAATGGGCTTGTCGTGGCCGGCAGGCGTGTCATTGCTCGCGATCTCCGGTGACGAGGCGATCGTGAACGCCTGCCGCTCACCGAGCGGATCGATCGAGAACGGGCCGACTTCAACCGGCTTGACCAGCCGGATTTCCTTCACGATCGGCGGGGCATCCCCGCCGGCCGGATCCCTGGCCTCCGCGAGAATCACCGATCGGCGGAGCAACGCGAAGGGCCGCATGGCAAGTTCGTTCGACTTCGGCACCTCCATGAAGAGCCGATTGTTTCTCGCGACCAGCGTGGCGAGGACCTTCGGCTTCGGGGCCTGGCCATCACGGGATTCCGCCTGCGGCTGATGGCGAATGATCCATGTTCGGTCAGCCCCCTGAACCTTCCCCTGGTCCGTGATCGTGGCCACGAAGGGCTGGCCGTCGATCGTGTCCCGTGGCACCGCCAGTCGGAATTGCGGCTCCAGCAGATCATCAGCGGCAAAGGGGCCGAGGTCGATGGTGACGGGGCGCGTCGGCAACTCGCGCCGGCCAAGGTCGACGCCTCCCGCCGCAGTCGGGAGTTCGACACAGGGCACGAGCCGCATGAAAGCGTCGAACGCCGTCTGCCGGCGCTCCTCGATCGCCTGCTGCTTGGCGATGGCCGCGAGACGTTCCCGCTCAGTCATCTCCGCTCTCTTGATAGCAGCGTCGGCCTCGTGCACGCCTCCACCAGGGGGGTCCGGCGGCGGCTGCCGCAGGTCGTCGCCG
>JBJTPO010000280.1:0-1487 GCA_046075145.1 Planctomycetota bacterium | reverse complement strand
ATCGCGTGTTTCTGGGCGGCGGCTTCGTGGACGAGGCATACCGGGCCCGCCGCGAGCGACTGTTTCTCGTTGCCGTGAACTGCCGCCGCGCGGCCGCGACCTGCTTCTGCCACTCGATGGGCTGCGGCCCGGCCGCCACGCACTCGTTCGATCTCGCACTCACTGAGTACGGCGACGAGCATGGGTCGAGCCGGTTTGCATGCGAGGTGGGCTCGGCCCGCGGGGCCGAGATCCTCACGGCGCTCGGCCACTCGCTCTTGGCCGGCGCGCCCGCCGACGTGGCGGCCGCGAAGCAGGTACCGTGCGACCTGGCCGAACGGATGCAGGCCCGCACGCCCGAGCCGGGGCAGCCCCGGCCCCGCAGCCTCGACACGGAGGGAATCCGCGACCTGTTGTTCGGCAACCTCGAGCATGCCCGCTGGGACGACGTGGCGAGTCGCTGCCTTTCCTGCACCAACTGCACGCTCGTCTGCCCGACCTGCTTCTGCGCGAGCGTCACGGAGGTGGCCGACCTCTCGGGCGACCACGTCGATCGCGAGCGACACTGGGCGAGTTGCTTCACGCTGGATCATGCGACGATCCACGGCCACAGTGTCCGCAGCTCCACCGCCTCCCGCTACCGCCAGTGGCTGACGCACAAGCTGGCTGGCTGGATCGACCAGTTCGGCACCTCCGGCTGCACCGGCTGCGGTCGCTGCATCACCTGGTGCCCGGTGGGAATCGACATCACCGAGGAGGTGGCCGCGATCCGGGACACGCCCGCCATGAAGGCCGAGCCGGGAGGTGGGCCTTGAATCCCGCGCCGGCGGCCACGCTCGGATCCACGGCCGCCGATCCCTGGCGGTCGCATGCCGCCCGCATCCTCCGGATCACGCCCGAGGTGCCGGGCGTGCGGACCTACGAGCTGGAGTTTCGCGACCCGCGGGTTTCCGATGCCTACCGCTTTGCGGCCGGCCAGTTCAACATGCTTTATCTGCCGGGCATCGGTGAGGCGGCGATCTCGATCTCGTCCGATGCGGCCACGCCCGGGGTCCTCGCCCACACGGTGCGAGCGGTGGGCAACGTGACCGACGCCCTGGCCCGACACGGCGTGGGCGATGACGTGCTCCTCCGCGGCCCCTATGGCCGCCCGTGGCCGCTGGAGTCGCTGCGGGGTCGTCACGTGATCGTGGTCGGCGGCGGCCTCGGCCTGGCCTCCCAGCGGGCCGTGATCTACGAGTGCGCCCGGCACCGCCACCGGTACGCGAGCGTCACGATCCTGCATGGAGCCAAGACACCCGACGGCCTCTTCTATGCCGCGGAATATCCGGCGTGGCGGGCTGCCGGGATCGACGTTCGGCCCGCGGTCGAGCAGGGCGACGCCTCGTGGAGTGGCCATGTGGGCCTGGTGACCGGCCTGATCGCCGGTCTGGCGATCGATCCGGCGCAGGCCGCGGTGCTCTGCTGCGGTCCCGACCCGATGATGACGGCCGTGGCCCGGGCGGCGG
>JBJTPO010000279.1:0-2881 GCA_046075145.1 Planctomycetota bacterium | reverse complement strand
GTGAGCATCTACAACGGCCTGACGGGCAGCCTGGTTTCGAGCCGGAATCTCGGCGCGGCATTCAAGGGCGGCGTGCGTGTGGCGGCCCGGGCCGGCCAGGTCATGGTCGCGTCGGGCCCCGGCACGAGCCCGACGGTCCAGCTGTTCGCCTATGTCGCCGGTAACTCAGACCCTTGGACGCTGCGGTCGACCCTCACGAACACACAGATCCGAGGGTTCTCCCGCGGGAATACCCGCGGCGTGTTCGTCGGCTAAGGTCCGGCCTTGCCGCGGGTCTCGAGCACGTACCGCAGCAGGTCGTTGAACTCGCGGCGGTCCTTGAGCAGTTGCACGAGGCCTGCCGGCATCAGCGACACCGGTGACGTGACGACCTCGTCCACGTTCGTTCTGGCGATCCGCACCGGCTCGGACGACGTCGGGCTCTTGAGCACGACTTCGCGGTCGTTCTCCTCGACCTTGATGCCCGTCAACTGCTTGCCGTCGTCGGTCACCACCGTCACCTGGGCGTAGTCGGGGTCGATCCGCTTCGAGGGGTGGAGGATCGACTCCACGACCTCCGCATCCGAAAGCGTCGTCTTGAGATCGGGGAGGTTCGGCCCCAGTCGGACGGCGCCCGGCGGCGGAGCGTGGCAGGTGTAGCAGGTGGAGCGGGCATCGTAGAACAGCTTCTTGCCCCGGGCGGCGTTGCCCCGCGCCCGGGCGACCTGCGCGAGCTGCACCGGGTCGGCGGCGAGCAGTTCCTTCTCGAGCGCGGTGTTGCCCGTCATCGCCTCGGCCTGGGCGGCTCCGGCCGCGACCAGATCCGCCTCGAGCGGATGCGCGGCGAGCAGTTCGTCGGGGTTCCAGAAGGTCGAGCGGGAGGCGGTCTCCTGACGCACCTTGGCCACCAGGGCGGGGCTCACCGGCGCCGCCTTGTTGCCCCAGGTGTTCCGCACGAACGTCAGCACGGCCGCCGTGTCCTCGTCGTTCAGAATCGCGCGGAAGGCCGTCATCGGGGGCACGCCGCGGGCCGGATCGTAGGTCTGGCCGTTGACGGTCATCGGTCCCCAGAGCCCGTGGAGCACGCTCTTGGCCAGCCGCTCCTCGCTCCCCAGCACCCAGGGGCTGGCGACGAGGGTCGGATAGATCACCCCCATGCCCTTGCCGTGGGCCTGATGGCAGGTCATGCAGTGGGCCTCCCGCTGATAGATCTCCGCCCCCTTCTCATAGGCCTCACGGTCGGCCCCGGTGAGGTGTGCCGGCGGGTCGAACTTCACGAACTCCTGCTCGGGCTGGGCCACGAAGCCGCCCGCGCCGTCCTGATCGACCTCGTGCCAGAAGTGCTTGACCGTGGCCGCGGCCTGGGCCGCATGCGGCACCTTTGAGGCCAGCAGCTTCTTGAGCAGGGCCTCGTCACGCACGTCGTGCTGCTGATGGAGCCAGAGCGCCTCAAGCAGATGGTGGGCCTCGGTCTCGTCGTCGGGGTTGAAGTCCTGCATCCATTTCTTGGTGGCCGCGATCACCTCCTCCGTGGGCCGCCCCGACAGCTCGACGCGGGTCCGGTGCCGGACGCCGTCCACCGGGTGCTCGAGGTTCTCGAGCAGCGCCTCGATCGGCTGCCCCGCGATCGCCACCGGCTTCTGCAGCGGCCGCCCCTTGGCGGTGAGCCGGAAGATCCGGCCGTGGGTGTGGTCGCGATTGGGATCGCGGATGTTGTGCTGCATGTGACCGATGATCACGTTGTGCCAGTCGGCCACGTAGAGCGCGCCGTCGGCGCCGATGACCGCGTCGGTGGGGCGGAAGTTGCGGTCCTCGCTCTCGAGCAGGGCCTTCACGGGCGTGCCCCAGACCTCGCCGAACTTCCGCTGGGGCTGCGGAATCGGCTTGCCATCCTGGTCGGTGCCGGCGGCCGCGACCTTGGCCGCCACCTCCGCGTCGGTCTCGCCGTCGCGGTCGAGGTCGTACTGCTTCACGCCCAGAAACCCGATCGCGTTGCAGATCAGGAAGTCCTGCTGCAGGTCGTCGGGGAAGTGCTCGGAGGAGACGATCTCGTCGGCCGCCACCGGCCGAAACTCCTTCTCCAGGAGCTTGTGCATCTTGAAACCCTTGCCCTCGGGCCGCACCTGGAAAGAGTTGCCGCCGGTGCCGTCGTTGGCGTAGCAGTAGCCCCAGCGGTCGAAGGCGGTGCCATGCGGGTTCGGGGAGTTGCCGGCGTGCGGCGTGATGGAGAAGCGCCGCGGATCGAAGCGATACATCCCCGACTCGCCGACGTTGAGGTTCTTCACCCAGGGCGTCTCATGGTTGTGGACGAGGAAAATACCGCTCTGCCAGTAGATCCCGCCGTCCGGGCCGTAGATCAGGTTGTTGGCGGCGTGATGGGTGTCCTCGGTGCCGAGCCCCTGGAGCAGGACCGTGCGCACGTCCGCCTTGTCGTCGCCGTCGGTGTCCTCCAAATAGAGGAGGTCCGGCCCCGAGGTGACGATCACCCCCTTGCCCCAGAACTCGAACCCGAGCGGGTTGTGGACGTTGGCGAAGATGGTCCGCTTGTCGGCCTTCCCGTCGCCGTTGGTGTCCTCCAGGATCATCAGGCTGTCGTTCATCGGCTTGAGCGGCTCCCACTTGGGGTAGGTGTTCCAGCAGGCCGCCCACAGCCGCCCCTTGGCGTCCACCTGCAACTGCACGGGGTTGGCCAGGTCGGGAAACTGCTCCTCGGAGGCGAAGACGTTGAGTTCGAACCCCTCGGGCACCTTGATCTTCGCCCGGCTCTCCTCGGGCGAGAGATACTGGACCGAGCCCTCCTTGTTGGGGTCGGACATCGAGCTGCCGCCGCCCACGTTCGACTTCACGGGCACCGGCGCCGGCACGTTGCCGTCGTCCACCGTGAACGGCGTGCCGGCCGCCG
>JBJTPO010000278.1:0-19867 GCA_046075145.1 Planctomycetota bacterium | reverse complement strand
CTACGCCGCTCGATTGGCACAGGCAACCCCTCGCTGATCACAGGCTGTGACCACGATGACCCAAGACGTTGCCCGCGTGTTCGACGACTCCATGAGGACATGACGACCATGCCCGCCCCCGGCGGTCTCTCGACACCAGTGCCAGCCCGCGAGCGGCTGGCGGCGGCGCGGCTGTGTGTGCTCGTGTCCGGCGGCGTTGATGTCGGCAGCTTCGAGCGGCTCGTCGGCGGGCTGGTCGCGGCCGGCGTGCCGATGGTGCAGCTGCGCGACAAGCAGCTCCCCGACGAGGTGCTCGTCGACCGCTGCCGGCTGGCCCTCGCGGTGGCCCGCCGCCTCGCGCCCGCCGCGCCGCCGCTGGTGATCGTCAACGACCGCGTCGAGGTGGCGGTTGCCGCGGCCGCCGACGGCGTCCATGTGGGCGCCGGCGACATGCCCGTGATCGAGGCCCGGCAGCGGCTCGGGCCGACGGCCTTGATCGGCCGCACCGCGCACAGCCTGCCGGAAGCCGAGGCCGCGGTCGCCGCCGGCGCCGACTACCTTGGCGTCGGCCCGTGCTTCCCCTCGGCGACGAAAGCCTTCTCGCGGCACGCACCGCAGGAGTTCCTCGCCGGGGCAGCGGGGCTGCCGGTGCCGGTGTTCGCGATCGGTGGAATCGACGCCGGACGGATCGGCGCGCTCGCCGGCCTCGGGCTCACCCGGGTCGCGGTGGCCGCGGGGGTTACTGCGGCGGCCGAGCCCGTTGAGGCGGCGCGGGCGATCCTCGCGGCCCTGCGCCACTGACAGCCAGCCGGGCCTGCGGCGGCCTCGAGAGGGGCTCAGTCGCCGAGCAGCTGCCTCAGCGTCGGCCAATCCACAGGCAGCCAGCCGATCACGTCCAGGAGCGACCGCCGCAGGGGCGGAGCGGCCTGCCCGGCGGAAAGCTCGGCCCGCTCGAGCGCGGTCTCGACTGCGGATCCGAGCCGGTCAAGCCATTCGGGCACCTCGACGCCCGAGCCGCTGGCCACGCCCAGAAACTCGGCCGCCTTCTCCTCGAGTCGATCGCCGGCCCCCGCGGGCCGACCCTCGACCAGTTCGGCCACCGCCGCCGGCACCAGCGCCTCGAGTTCGTCCTGCTCGAGCGCGGCCGTGAAGGGCCGCCGGATCCGGTCGCTGACGCTCGCCAGCCGCACGCCCCAGGCCCCCTCGAGCGCCGCCAGCCGCTGGACCAGGCCCAGAGCGGTCTCCTGCGTCTCGTCCCGCATCCGCGCTCGCCAGGCGGCGGCCGCGTCGGCGACGCCCCGCCGCGCGAGCACCCGGTGGGCCATGCTCACCGGCCGGAGCGTCCAGGTGATCCGGTCGTATTCGGACTTCAGCCGGAGATGCTCGAGCAGAATGTGGAGGTGCTCACCCCGATCCGACTGGCTGGTGGTGGAGTTCCAGTCGCGATACTCGGCGTGGTTCTCGGCGACGCTCTCGAGCACCAGCCGCAGCCGGCTGGCGGCCTGGCCGATCGGCAGGGCTCCTGACGCGAGATCGGCCAGGAGCCGCTCCGGCCGGACCGCGCCGGCCGTCTCCACTGGCGGCTCGGTGGCCGACCGCTCCAGGAGCCGCTCGAGATACGGCCGCACGCCGCCCCGCAGGATCCCGCGCAGCGAGCCCGGTGCCAGCAGGTGCTGCGTGAACAGGCCCGTCCCGTACCGCTCGACGAACTCGCGGGTCGTCGCGAACGCCTTGTCGTCGCGGACCCGCTCGAGCACCGAGAGCCGCAGCTGCCGCGCGTGGGTCATCCAGGTCTCGAGCAGCCGGGGCACCAAGAGCGCGAGCCCGTCGAGGATCCGCTCGGTGACGACCGAGGCCGCCGGTCGCCCACCATCAGGGTCGCCCTGCCCCGCCGACTCGACGATCCGCTCCACCAGCGCCGTCGTGCCCGCTTCGAAGACGAGGTCGAACTCGCTGACGCTTGCGGCGCCGGCGGGACGGCGGCTCTCGAGCGCCTTGGCGAACTGCACCACGCTCACGGTCTCGGCCACGAGCCCCAGACGCGGCAGGACGGCGGCGATCCGCTCGAGCAGCCGCTCCCGGCAGCGGGCCCGCACGATCCGGTCGGGGCGCCCACCCCGCGAGAGCGGCACGTAGAGCACCGCCTTGCCGGCGAGCTTGCGGCGGACGAGCTCGAGCCAGCGGCTCGCCTCCATCGTGTCGCCACGGATCGCGGCGGTGAACAGGGCCGCGGCGGCGGTGCGGAGCGATGCGGCCGAGGCCCGGGGCGCCGGGCGGCCAAGCTCGAGCCAGGCCGACACCGCCCAGAGCGTCTCCTCCGCCCGCACGGCGGCGTCGATCAGCCGTTCGGCGGCGGCGTCCCGCTGCCACCTGAGCCGGTCGAACTCCGCGGCTGGCATCCCGGGCGGTGGCTCCGTGTCTCGGCCCGTGACCGCCAGGGCCGCGCGCACCATCGTCCGCTTCAGACGGCGGATCGAGTGACGCCAGCCGACCGCCGCATCGACGTCAGCCCGCGCGGCCGGCTCCGCACTCGCACCACACCAGGTCGTCACGGCCGCTTGAAAGAGCTCGAGCACGCCGCCGAGAAACTCGGCCGCGTCCTCGATCGCCGCCGCGTGCCCCGACTGGCCCGCGAGCGGTGCGTCGACATCGAGCATCCCGCCGTCGTTGCCGTCGTCGGCAGAGTCCTGCCAGACCATCGATTCGTAGGCGGCGGCCACCCGCTCCTCGCCGTCGGCATCGTCGCGGTCATCGTCGTCGCCGAAACCGGCTTCCTCGCGTCCCGGCCCACCCCCTGGCTCGCGGCCGACGGCCGTGGCCTCCAGGAGATCGACGACGCCGCTGGTGTTGGCCTCGACGAGCTCGAGGAACCGCCGCACCCGGGCCCGGCCGGCCGGCGAGTGATCGGCCACCGCCCGGGCGAGCCAGCGGCCGGCCGCGGCCAGCCAGACCGATCCTGTGCGCTCGACGGCCACGCCCTCGAGCAGCGACGCCCAGTGGACGAGCAGCCCGGCGGCGCCGTCGAGGTCGCCTTCGTCCAGGAGCGCATCAGCGGCCTGGGCATGACTGCGGGGCGACGTGAATCCCGCCACCTGCTCCCGCCAGAATCCCGGAGGTGGCACGCCCGGCCCGACCCCGCGCCGCTGCCGCAGCGCCTCGAGCACCTCACGGGCCGACTCCAGGCACTCTCGTCCGGAGAGATGCGGCACGCCCGACACGGTCGTGGTGGCGTGCTTGTCCCACCAACCGGCCAGCTGCTCGAGCGCGGCGGCGGCGGCCGTCGCGGTGGCCGTGTCGCCGGCCAGTCCGGCCTGTCGCCAGGTGGCCGCGTAGGCGTCGAGGATCGAGCCGGTCGTGGCCACGAGATCGTCGACCCGGGGATCAGGCAGGCTCTCGCCGCCCGGCTCGTGCAGCGGAAACTGCCCGGCCAGCCCGAGGATGTTCCAGGGATCGACGGCCGCCCCGCAGCCGACTGCGCGAAACAGCTCGTCGGTGGCCGCATCGAGCTCGCGGAGTGCGGCCGAGCCGTTTCCCTTCCTCCAGGCCGTCCGCCGCGCCGCCACCACATGGCCGGTGATCCTGGCGAACAGCCGCGCCGAGGCGGCCGGCACCATGCCGGCGAGCCGCTCCGCGGCCGCCCCGCGACCCAGCCGGGCCATCACCGACGCGAGCGACACGCTCTCCACCTGCCGGGCCCGGCGGCCGGCCAGGATGGCGTTGATGTGCTGCCGCACGCCGCCGAACGGCTGCCGCAACCGCCGCTCCTCCTCCTCGAGCCGGTCACGGTGGCCGGCCGGCAGGCGGGAGAGCAGCCAGCGGTAGAACGCATCGCGGTAGCCCGCGATCCGCGGCAACAGCTCGCCCAGGCCGAGCGCCGCCTGCGTCGCGGCCGGGCCACGTCCCGACAGGCCCGAGGCCATCAGGATCACGCCCGCCAGCACCGCCGCCGACTCCAGCCCCAACTCCGCCGCGGTGGCCGTCTCGCGACCGGCCCGCGGTGCCTCACGCGGCCACGAGAGGATGCCGTCGAGTGTCGCCTGCTGGAGCACCATCCGCCGGTAGCGGCCCTCCTCGTCGATCCGCTGCGGATCCCAGAGGCCGAACAGATAATTGGGCCGGCTGGCGGCCGGATGCATGAAGTCGAAGGCCCGCGGGTCGAAGGCCAGTTCCTCCATCGCGTCGAGCTCGAAGTCGGCCTGATGGAGGAGTTCGGGAGGCGCGGCGGCGAGGATCTCGATCGCCCCGGCCACGAGGTTGCGGTAGCGACCGTGGGCCGGGCCGGCACCGGCGACATAGAGCGGCACCGGCCGGACCCGTTCGTGGGGATAAGGCTGTGAGAGGCGGCCGTTCTCCAGAACCGCCACCGGCCGCCAGCCCACGTAGTCGTTGAGCCGCTCGAGCGCCGCCGCCACGAGCCGCTCGTCGTCATCTGCCAGGTCACCGGTGGCCAGTTCGGCGAGCACGGCCTGGGCCGCTGCCATCACGAAGAACGGCCGCTCGACGCCCCCCGGAGGCTGGTGCTCGAGCAGGTCGGCGTGAAAGCGTCGGGATGCGGGCAAGAGCCCCGCGAACACGGCCCGGAGCATCCGCCGAGCCTGGCTGGCATCGCGAAACGCGGGCTGCGTGGCCTCGAGTTCCCCGAGCCGTCCGGTGATCGCTACTTCGACCAGCGCGGCCGCGTCGGGTCGCTCGATGACCGTGCCGTCGGCGGCTGGTGGCTCGACGACCGCATACAGGTCGCTCATCGCCCGCCACACGCTCGCATCGAAGGCGCCCGAGGAGAAGTTCAGGTAGCCGACGACCGCGGCGGCCGGGTCCCGCGTGCCCCGCGGTGAGTCGTCGGATGCCATGCGTGTGCGAACCTGTTGCGAATCGCTGAAACCTCCCCGGAGGGCTCGGGGGAGAGCCGGGACCGGTGCGGGCAGCAGCCCGCGACCGCACGACCGGCAGCCGTGACACGACCGTCACGATCGGGACGCAGCCTAGCATTTTTGCGGGAGGAAAACGGCGAACTATCCTTGGATCGCTGGCGGGTGAAGGGCCGTTCGCGGCCGTCGCCAAACCCGCCGCTCTCCACCCTGGAACGCGCTCCATGACCGGCCCGCACCCCCGTCACGCCTGCGTCCTTCTCGTGGCCGTCATCCTGGCGCTGGCCGGCGGCGGCTCCCCGTCTGCGGCGCTCGGACAGTCGTGCCTCTGCGGCACGGCGGCCGACGACCTGGTCGCGGCCCGGCTGGGCCTCGAACGGGAGTGGGTCGTGCAGGTGCCGTTCGACTCCGCAGCCTGGCGGCTCGAGCATGTCGTGGTGGGCGATTCACTCGTCGTGGCCCAGGGAGGCGACGGCAGTGTCGCGGCGATCTCGACCACCTCGGCGCCCGGCAACCCGCGGCGCGGCACCGTGGCCTGGGCTCACCACCTGGGAACCGGCACGGCGCCGATCGAGGCGGCGGGCATCGGCCCCGGGCTCGTGACGGTCGCCCGCGGCAGGGAACTCGTGGCCCTCGACGCCGCCACCGGCGAGGTCTGCTGGGAGCGGCCGCTGCGGGCTGTGGCTTCTGCGGCGGCCGTGCCCTCGGCAGGCTGGGTCTACGCTCCGCTCGATCCGGCCGGCATCCAGCGATTCCCAGACGATCCTCTGGCCAAGCCGGCGGCCCCCGCCGAGGCCGACGCCGACGGCAAGCCCGCGACGACGCCGGCGGAGCCGGCCGAAGGACCCCGGCCGGGCGAGTCACTCGCCCCGATCGATATCAGCAGCGACGGCGAGGTCGACTCCCCCCCCCTGGCCTTCCGCGGCGGCATCGTCTGGTGCAGCGCCGACGGGCGGATGGCGGCGCTCGTTCAAACGACCAATGCCAGCGACCGGCTCGAGTTCGACCTCGGCGGTCCCGCGGCCGGCCCGCTGGTGGTTCACGACAACGACATCTTCGTGGCCACCAAGGCCGGCGACATCGCCCGGATCACCCGCTCACCCCGCGGACTCACGGCGAACTCGGGCGTGATGACGGTGCAAGGCGCCGACGAGAAGCCGGTCACGGTGAACTACACCGGCTGGCATACCGTGATCGACGAGATCCCCGAGGGGAGTCCGGTGGTGGGCGGCGACACGGTCGTCGTTTCGCTGGGACCAGCGGGCGTGGCCGCCTTCGACGCTGCCACCGGCGGCCTGCTCTGGCAGGAGCCGGCGCTGGGGCGTCCCGTGGCGATCACGGGCGACCAGGTGTGGTGTCTCGAGGCGACCGGTTTCCTCGTGGCCCGTGACCTCGCCACCGGCGCCCGCCTCGGCAGGCTGTGCCTCGGCTGCTTCACGATCCCGATCGTCAACACGACAAGCGAGCGGCTGGTGCTGGCAAGCCCGGGCGGGCTCGTGGTCTCGCTCGCGCCCCGCCGCACCGTGGCCGCCGAGCCCCCGGTGCCGCAGCCGCCGGCTCCACAGCCGTCCGTGCCGGCCGAAGGCGCCGACGCCGACGCCGACGCAGCCGAAGACCTGTAGCCGCTGAAGTCGGCGCTCACGAACGCGGTCGCACGGGCACCCGCGTGGCCGGATCCTGGCGGTAGGCCTCGGCGAGGAGCCCGTAGAGCGTGGCGTCGTGCCGCAGCAGGCGATGCGGATCCTGGAAAAAGCACTCGCTGGCGACGGCGAAAAACTCTGCGGCACTCTCGGCCGCATAGTCGTCGAAGGCGACGCTGCGGCCCTCGTCGAGCAGGGCGTCGAACTGCGCCCGGCAGTCCGCGATCGCCTCCCGCCACCGCCGGACCGCAGCCCGGGCCAGCGGCGGGATGCCGTCGATCTCGCCGTCGAGCAGGTCGAACAAGTGGGCGCACTCGTGGATCACCACGCTCCGCGGGCCGTCCCGCAGCCGCGCCCCGTCCCGCACGCCCGACCAGGAGAGCACCATGCTCCCGCCCCCCCAGGTCTCACCCAGGCGGGCCTCCTGCCATGCGAGTTCGCCTCCGCCGGCCAGCGGCGTGACCCGCGGCACAATGTAGTCGCCGGGATAGACGAGCACGCTCTTGAGCCGGTCGAACCACTCGTCGTCGAACCCGAGCGCGACGAGCCCGGCCTGGGCCGCGATCGTCACCCGTACCTCGTCGGTGATCTCGAAGCCGCGGCAGCCCTCAAACCGCTCCTCCTCGACGAACACCGCGATCCAGCCGAGAAGCTGCGCCGTCTCGTCGGGTGAGAGCCACTCCGCCTGGCGCACGCCCCGCCGGAGGATCTCCCGCCAGGCGGCGGGAAAGGGCCGCTCCCTGATCGCCCGCCGGCGACGGGCCTGCAGCCACCCGAGCATCAGGGCCTCGACTGAAAGGGGCGCGCCCCGCCCCGCGGTCAGGGAGCCGGCGGGCCGAGGGGCAGCCGCCGCGAGAACAGGTCGATTGCCAGGATCAGGCAGCCGACCGCGAGCGCCACGAACGCCAACAGCAGCATGGCCGTATCGGTGTTCATCGGGGCGCGGGGCTTGTCGTCGGGATTGTCGCTCATCGTGCCCGCACCTGCTCAGGCCTTCAGCCGCGTGGTCACCCGGTCGCCCCGCTGCACCACGCCGCGGGCGTACGACTTCACCAGCCGAGCCATGGCCCGATCGGAGCTCACGCTCGTCACCACCGCCCGGCCGACGTACTCACCGCCGCGATACACCTCGAGCACGTGCTCCACTTGCAGGCCGTCGTCGCTCCCGAGCGAGACCTCGATCGCCCCGGAGGCCACCGCGATCACCTGGCCGTCGAGTTCGGGCACGCGGTCCTTCGGCAGGCTGTCGATGTCGAGGCCGCTCTGCTTGAGGAGGAGCCGGGCGTTGACGAGCTGCTTTTCCAGCTGCGCCTTCCGCTCCTCGGCGATGGCCAGGAACGACTTGGACTCCGCCAACTGGGCCGAGAGTTCGGCCGAGCGATCCACCTGGCCGTCGACCTTGGCCTGCTGCTCGGCCACCTTCTTCGCCAGAGCGTCGACCTGCCCGCGGGCCTCCTCGAGATCCTTGGTCGTCTTCTCGAGGAGGGCCACCTTCTGCCGCTGATCCTCCTCCCGCTTCTCCCGCTCCTCCTTGAGCGTGGTGAGCTCCTTGTCTTTCTGGACCACCGCCGACTGAAGCTTGGCCACCACCTGGTCACGGGCCTGCTCCGACTCGGCCACCTGCTGCTGGAGCCGGTTGATCTGGGCCTCGAGCTTGGTCCGCTCGGCTTCCGCCTGCTCCAGCTGGTGCCGGTAGCCGGGCAACTGGCCGGGCAGGCAGGCCTCGGGCCGCCGCTCGATTTCGTCCTTCCAGTTGACGTGCGAGAAATAGATCGCGCCCGCGAACGTCATGAGCACGAGGCTCATGATGAACACGGCGAACAGGAAGATCTTCCCGATGATGTTCATCGCAAATGCCTCACCGCCGGTCAGGGCCGGGAATCCGGGCACCACGGTTGCCTGGAACACTCATTCTCGACCGGCCCCGGTCGCCGGGGCAAGCCGCCGCGTCGCCAGCCATTCGATCGCCAGCACCGCCACGACCGCCAGGGTCACCCCGGCTGGCAGGGTTCCCGCCGTCAGCCAGGGGCTCCAGCGTCCGTCGCGACGGACGCTGACCCGGAGGGGGGCGGCGGACCGCCGCGGACCGCGGGCCAGGAGCCGACCGGAGCCGTCGATGGCGGCCGAAAAGCCCGTGTTGGCGGCGATCACCAGCGGTGTCCGGACCTCGACCGCCCGGAAGATCCCGGCGGCGAGATGCATGTCGAGCTCGCTCGACCCCCAGAACCAGCCGTCGTTGGTGAGATTGACGAGCACATCGGGCCTGCGGCCGGCCGCGGTCAGCCGCCGCACGATGCGGCGCACCGCGGCCGGCAGGGCCGTCTCGTAGCAGATCGTGGGGGCCAGGCCGAAGCCGTTCACCTCCACCACCACCGGCGCCGAGCCCGGCGTCAAGCCGGCCGGCAGGGGCGTGAGCCGGTAGAGCAGGGGCAAGCGGTCACCGAAGGGCACGTATTCGCCGAACATCACCGGGTGCATCTTGTCGTAGCAGGCGCGAGGCCGGCCGGCGGCGTCGAGCACCAGCGCGGCGTTGAAGTGCTCCGCACCGCCGGCCGCGTGCGGGGTGAGCCGCTGCCGGTCGAGGCCGACGATCCAGGTCGTGCCATAACGCCGCGCGTAGACGGCCAGGGCATCAAGCGTCTGCCGGGCCAGCGCCTCGCGGCCGCGGACCTGCCGTGCCACTGCGTCACCGGCACCGTCGTCGGGCCCGAGCAGCCCGTCGAGCACGGCGGCGGGGAGCACTTCGTCGGGATCGACCTCGAACAGCGACCACCGCCACATCGTCTCGGGCCAGACGATCAGGTCCGGCCGGCCGGAAGCCGCTGGATCGGCGAGGCCGGCCATCGTGACGTCGTCATAGTGCTCGAGCACCACGGCCGCGGCGGCCGGATCGTGCTTGAGCTCAGTGTCGATCGATCCTTGCACGAGCAGGACATCGAGTGGCGGGCCGCCCACGGGTGCGCTGGCCATCCGCCACACGCCGTAGGCGAGGCTGATCCCGACCACGGCGGCCGCGGTTGCGGCCTCGCCCACGGCCCGCCGCCTTGAAACCGCGCCTCGGCCGGCCTCGACCACGATCGCGATCCCGGCCGCGCCGGCCATCACGATGCCCCCCACGCCAACTTCCCCGAGAGCGTCGGCGGCCTGGATGATCGCCGTCCAACGCCACTGCGTGTGCCCCAAGCTCGCAAAGGTGAAGCCGCCGAGCAGGCTGCCCCGCAGCTGCTCGGCCGCGATCCAGGCCACCGTCGCCGCGGGCACGAGCGGCCACCGCCAGCGGTGCACCAGCCGCCGCGCCGACCAGATGAAGAGCGGCAGATAGCACGCGAGGTAGGCCGAGAGCAACAGCCAGCCGATCGCCGTGGCCGGATGCGGCAGCCGCAGCCAGTGGATGGCCGGCAGCCAATACGCCAGCCCCCCGCACCAGGCCGCGAGGAAGGGCCGCCGCAGCGGCAGCACCGGCCGGATGACGACGGCCAGCCACGGCAACGGCGCCAGCCAGGCCAGGGGCCAGAGGTCGCAGGGGGGCTGCGCGAGCACCATGGTCAGGCCACCCCCGATGAGCAGCCACCACACCGCGGCCTGCGGCGGCCCGGGTGCCGATCCCTCGCCACGCATCTCGGCCGCGCGGGTCATCTCGACGCCTCGTTCCCTGGCCGGGCCGCATCGGCACCGGAGCGGGGCACCTCGAACTCGGCGACGGTCGTGCCGGCCAGCACCGCGTCGTCCTCGTCGACCAGCTGGGCGGCCAGCCGGCCGCTCACCGGCGCCTCGAGGTCGATCGTCACGCCGCCGGCCACGAGTTCCAGCACCCGGTCGCCGGCCAGCACCGCCGCGCCGGCCGGCACCAGCCACACGGATACCGCCACCGGAAGGCTCCCGAGGCCGAACTCGGGCACGACCAGCGGCACCCGCTGCAACGACGGACGATCCATCGCGTCACCGCTGCTCGCGAAGCCAGGCCAGGACGACGCGGCCCACCGCCGCGAGCGACTCCGCCGAACACTGCTCGGGCGTGTCGCGGGTCGTGTGCCAGGCCGGATAGTCGAAGTCGATGATGTCGCAGGTCGGGATCCGGCCGATGTTCCTTAGGGGAACGTGGTCATCCTCCACCTCGTGCAGCGGCCGGGGCATGAACTGGCGAACGCCGAGGCGCGTGGCCACGCCCCAGATCTCGTCCACGATCGGCCGCGTGTCGGGCCACGAGGCGCTCTTCTGCTCCTGCCAGATCGCCAGATCACGGTCGGCCACCATGTCGACGATGACGCCGGCGCGATAGACCGGCCCCTCCCCCTTCCGCCGCGCTGCGGCGTACTGCCGGGCGAAGTAGGTCGATCCGAGGAAGTAGGGATCCCGCGGACCAACCACATACTCCTCGGCGTCGAAGTGCACGAAGTCGACGCCGGGGCTGGAGACCGATTCCATGAACCGGCCAAGTTCCATCAGCAGGGCGACGCCGCTGACGCCGTCGTTGGCCCCGAGAAACACCCCGCGCGGATCGACGGGGTCGCGGTCGGGAAAGGGACGCGTGTCGCAGTGGGCCCCGATCAGGATCCGCTCGCGGCGGTCGGGATGCCAGCTGACCAGCAGGTTCTCGATGTGAACCGGTTCGCCGGTGCGCCGGTCACGGATCCGGAACGCCTGCCCGGTGACGGTGGCCCCGGTGGCCCGAAAATGCTCCGCCACCAGCGCCCGCTGCCGCCGCATCGCCTCCGAGCCGCTCGGCCGCGGTCCGAGCTTGCAGATCGCCTCGAGATGGGCGTAGGCCGCCTGGCCGGAAAACTCGGGCGGCTCCGCCGACCGGACCGGACCGGCGAGGGCGGCGACGAGCGACGCGAACAGCACCAGGCGGAAGGTCACGGGGCACCGGCGGGAAGGTGGAGCGGGGCCGACGCGGCCCGTCCCGGCAGTGTATGCCGGACGAAGCCCGACCCGGATGGCCACTTTCCCGGGCGGGTACACTCCGCTCACGGTCCGGTGAATAGTCCGCAGGCCGACCAGCTCGTCCACCACTCCACACGTCTTCGTCATGGACTCTCCCGCCTCCCGCTCGATTCAGCCGGCTGGCCGCACGAGTCTGCCGGGCTGGTTCCTGCCGGCCGTGGCCGCGCTCGCGGCCGGGATTTCTCCGCCCGCCCTGGCCGGTGGCGGCCCCGAGAACCTGTTCGTGGTCGTCAACTCGACCAGCAGCGACAGCATCGCCGTGGCCAACGCCTTCATCGCGGCCCGCGGCATCCCGCCGATCAACGTGTTCATGCTGCCCTGGGCCGGCAGCAAGGAGAACGTGACGATCGGCCGGTTTCGCGAGGAGATCCTGACGCCGATCCTCAATGGCATCGACGCCCGCCGGCTCGCGCCCCAGATCGACTGCATCGTCTACTCGGCCGACTTCCCCTGGCGGATCGACTACGCCGAAGCCCTCCCTCCGGAACTCGCCCAAAAGGACACCTTTCCCTCCGGCTCCCTGACGGGAATGACGATGCTCTACGGCGCCCTCGCCAGCGGCACCCCGGCCTGGCTCGATCCGGAGAGCAACGACTACTACCGTCGCCTGGGTCCCGATGGCGTGCCGCCGGAGTCGGTCGGCTTCCGGGCCTGGTACGGCTGGGGTGAAGACGGCCGACTGCTCGAGGCCGGCGGCAACCGTTATCTGCTCGCCGTCATGCTCGGCGTGACGGACGGACGAGGCAACACGGTCCGCGAGGTGGCGGCGTATCTGGAGCGGGCCGCGGCCGCCGACGGCACCCGGCCGCAGGGCACGATCTACCTGATGACCAACGGCGACGTGCGCACGACCACCCGCTCCGGCCCCTTCCCCGCGGTCGTCAAGGCACTCGCCGCGCTCGGCGTCAAGGCGGAGATCGCCTCGGGCACGCTGCCGCAGGGCAAGCGGGACGTGGCCGGCCTGATGGCCGGCACACCGTCGTTCGACTGGCCCGCCAGCGGCAGCACCATCCTGCCCGGCGCGATCTGCGAGAACCTCACGAGCTTCGGCGGAATCTTCACTCCCTCCGCCGGGCAGACGCCGCTCTCCGAGTTTCTCCGCGCGGGGGCGGCCGGGTCGAGCGGCACGGTGGTGGAGCCCTACTCGATCCAGGCGAAGTTCCCGCACCCGTCGATCCAGATCCATTACTGCCGGGGCGCGAGCCTGGCCGAGGCCTTCTATCAGTCGGTCAGCGCGCCCTACCAACTGCTCGTGGTGGGTGACCCGATCTGCCAGCCGTGGGCGGAGATTCCCCAGGTGAAGGCGGTGCTCGCCGGTGAGGGTGAGCCGCTCGGCCCCGGTGCCGTCCTCTCGGGGAACTGCACGATCGAGCCCGGCGCCACGCTCGCGGCAGGAGGCTCGGTGGATCGCTTCGAGCTGTTCGTCGATGGCCTGCGGGTGGCCTCCTGCGGCCCGGGCGGTCGGCTCCCGCTCGACACGTCGAGCCTCGCCGACGGCCACCACGAGTTGCGGGTGGTGGCGATCGCAGCCACGCCCCTCGAGACCCAGGGTCGCGCCGTGATCCCCGTGCTGTTCGCCAACCACGGGCGGACGCTCTCGCTGGCCGTCACGCCCCGGCGGGTGCCGCTGGACGGGAGCATCCGGGTGACGCTCCAAGGGGAGCAGCTCGACGGCGTGCTGGTGTTCGCCACCGGCCGCGTGCTCGGGCGGCTGCAGGCGGCGACGGGCTCGATCGACGTGCCCGCGGCGATGCTCGGCCGCGGCACAGTGACGCTCCACGCCACGGGCCGCGCCGGCCGCACGCCGGCCGAGTCGGTCAACGCGACCCCGGTCACGGTGACCGTCGGGCAGTAGCTGTCTCCACGGCGGCAATGCCATCCCTGGCCATTGCCGCCTTGCCGGGCCTCCGCCCGGCGGCCGCACTGGCTTCACGGCGGCCATGCCATCCCTGGCCATTGCCGCCTTGCCGGGCCTCCGCCCGGCGGCCGCACCTCCGGGCGGCCGTGCTCGTGCGCGTTCTGGCACGCGGCGGTTGTGCAGACGAATCGGGCGGCCGTGATCGTGCGCGGTGTGGTGCGCGGCGGTTGTGCAGACGAATCGGGCGCGCTGCTCGCTCATACAAGCCCCCTTGCGCGAGCAAGGGGGATGACGGCCGCCATGTGAAGCGGCATCGCGTCCAACTCGTGCGTTCTGGTGCGCGTCATCCCCCCGGCTCGCGCCGGGGGGCTTTTATGTCGTCCCTGATCTGCGAGGGGCTGCCCGTGCCAGTCGAGCCGGCGTTGTTGGCAAGCGCAGGCAGGATGCCGAAGCGCAGCCAGCATCGAGCGACCGGAGGCCAGGATGGCCGGAGCGAGCGTCCGGCGAGATGGCATGGGCAGCCTCTCGCCTGCGTCACCCACGACGCCGCGCACGTGCCCCCGCGCGTGGCGGGCTCACACCCGGATCTGGGCGGCCTGCTCCACGATCCGCTCCAGGGGCACGAGGTTGCCCTTGTTGCAGCCCGGGCAGGCTTCCGCCGCCTCGGCCCAGGCCTCCGGCGAGCGGAGATTCGAGTCCCAGAAGGGCCAGGTGCGGCACTGTCGCGGCCGCTCCTCGTAGGCCGTGCACTTTCGCGTCACCGGGTCGAGCAGGACGCAGTCACCCCCGGCCCGTTCCTTCAGCGACCGCCGGATGCCTACGCGATACACATGGGCGGCCTCGAAGTCGGCGGGCGTCATCCCCACCCGCGCGGCCATGGCGTCGATCTCGGCCTGGTTGACCCAGACATAGCCCTCGGCCCCCGTGCAGCAGTCGCCGCACTGCGTGCACTGAAACCGCAGCCCGTCCGCGTACCACACATCCTTGGGAATGCCTGCCATCGCTCGCCTCCTTGATCCTTCTCGACCGGACTCGCTCAGCCTCGCGTCAGTTTTGCCACCGCACTCACCAGCGCCTCGACGTCGACCGCGGTGTTGAACGGGCCGAACGAGGCTCGGACCGTGCCGCCCGCGCGGGTGTTCAGGGAATCGTGGATGACTGCCGCACAGTGAAAGCCCGACCGCACCTGCACGCCCGCGGCCTGCTCCAGGATCGCGGCGACGTCGGCCGGATCATAGTCCTCGACGGTGAAGCTCACAATTGCCGCGGCCGTTTCGGCGCGGGCCACCCGCACGCCTGAGAGCCCGGAGAGCTCGGCGGCCGTTCGATCCGCCAGGTGACGGCCCACGGTGGCGACCGCTGCCACGCCGCGTTCCTCAAGCCAGGCCGCAGCCGCGGCGGCCGCCGCCAGCGCGGGCACGTCGGGAGTGCCCGGCTCGAGCCGCTCCGTGAACGCCTCGGGCATCGCGAGCGACTCGCTCACCGAGCCGGTGCCACCCTGCACGACCGAGGCCGGCTCGACGCCCTCCCGGGCCCAGAGAAACGCCACGCCAGCCGTACCCTGGATCCACTTGTGCGCCGGCGCCACCGCCACGTCGGCTCCCCAGCCGGGCCGCGTTGCCGGCACGATCCCCAGTGACTGTGCCGCGTCGAGCACGACGAGCCCGCCCCGCTCGTGAGCAATCGTCGTGATGGCGGCGACGTCCTGCACCGCGCCGGTCACGTTCGAGACGTGCGAGCAGACCACGAACCGCGTCGCGGGCCGCCAGGCGGCGGCGATCGCCACTGGATCCACCTGACCGGTAGCGTCGCACGGCGCGATCGAAAGGTCGATCACGCTCCGCGTGGCGAGCGCATGCAGTGGCCGGAGCGTGGCGTTGTGGTCGGCGGCGGTCGCGATCACGTGGTCGCCCGGCCGCACGAGGCCTTGGATCACGAGATTCAGCCCGAGCGTGCAGCCGGAGGGAAGCGCCACGCGGCCCGGATCGACGCCGCCGAAGAGCCGCGCCGCCGCGGCCCGCGCCCGCGCCTGGATCGCCGTCGCTTCCGCGGCCTCGCGATAGAGCCCGCGGCCGGCCGTCGCACCAACCTCCTCGGCCACCCGCCGCCAGGCCGCGAGCACCTCCTGCGGCTTGGGCCAGGTGGTGGCCGCGTTGTCGAGATAGCGACGCGGTTGGCCCATCCCTAGCCCCCGATCTGATACATGGCGCGGGCCGGCCGCTCGAAGGCGGGTGAGCCGATGCCGTGCGCGGCCCGCTTGTCCGTCACGCAGGCTCGCAGCAGCGCCGCGAGTTCCTCGTCGCTGCCGCCGCGGCGAAGCACGCCACGGGCGTCCCACTCCGTCGTGGAGAACAGGCAGTTGCGAAACTGGCCGTCGGCCGTGAGCCGGAGCCGGTCGCAGCGGTCGCAGAACGGGCTCGTCACCGGATCGATGAAGCCGATCAGGCCGCCGCCATCGGCCCAGCGCCAGTCCACCGCCGGCTGGCCCGGATCGGCCGGCTCGAGCGGCTCGAGCGGCCCGAGCTCCCGCTCCAGGATCGCCCGCACGTCGGCGCCGGAGAGGACCTGCTCGACGCCCCAGCCCCCGTCGGCGTCGAGCGGCATGAACTCGATGAATCGCAGATGCAGATCCTTGCGCCGGCAGAACTCGGCCAGCGGCACGATCTCCGCCTCTGAGAGCCCGCGGATCGAGACGGCGTTGATCCGAATCGAGCGGAAGCCCGCCGCCCGGGCGGCGGCCAGACCCGCGAGGACCCGATCGAGCCCGCGGCGCCGGGTCAGCTTCTCGAAGGCATCGTCACGGATCGCGTCAAGGCTGACATTGAGGCGGCCCAGCCCGGCGGCCGCCAACGCCTCGGCCTGCTCGGCCAGGAGCAGGCCGTTGGTGGTGGCCGCCACCTCCTCGATCCCGGGCACCGCCACGAGCAGCCGCACGAGCCGGTCGAGGTCGCGTCGCAGGAGCGGCTCGCCGCCGGTGAGCCGGAGGGTGCGGACGCCCGCGCCGGCCGCCACGGCCGCCACGCGGGCGATCTCCTCGTAGGAAAGCAGTTCCTCCCGGGGCAGGAACACCACCTCCGCCGGCATGCAGTAGGTGCACCGCAGGTTGCAGCGGTCGGTGACGCTGATCCGCAGGTCGGTGTGGACGCGGCCGAAGCCGTCGACGAGTTCGCTCATGTCATTCGCAGCACAAGGACGGAAGCATTCCTGGTCGGCACGGTCGTCGACACGCTCATCGAAGTCCCCTTGCGCGAGCAAGGGGGATGACGCCTGTCAGGGGAGTTGGCATGGTTCCGGCAGTCCTCAGGGATGGCTGGTGTCATCCCCCCGGATCGCGCCGGGGGGCTTTTCTTGTGCCGCAGGTCTCGTGACCGCTGTTCGGTCCCCGTGCACCCACGTGCGGCCGCCGTCGGGGGCGTGGTCGCACTTCCAGATCGGCACGGTCGCCTTGATCTGCTCCATCAGCCACTCCGCCGCCGCGAAAGCCTGCCGGCGATGGGCCGCGCTCGCGGCCACCGCCACGCTCGCGTCTCCCGGCTCGACCACGCCGAGCCGGTGGCTCACCGCGACCGCAATCAGGCCGAAGCGGTCGGCCGCCTCGCGGCACAGCCGGGCGAACTCAGCCAGGGCCAGCGGCGGATGGGCCTCGTACTCCAGCCGCGCGGTGGCCACGGCGCCGGTCACGTCACGCACCGTGCCCACGAACAGCACGTTGCCGCCGCCGGCCCGGTCGCCCACCGCCGCCAGCACGGCCGGCGGGTCGAGCGGCTCGAAGCCGACCGTCACGAGCCTCACCCGCGGATCGCGGTCCAAGTCACCGGCCATTCGTCAGCCTCCGCTCACCGGAGGAATGACGGCCAGATCGTCACCAGCCGCGATCGGCTCAGAGTCGGCCACATAACGATCTCCGCGGGCCACGGTGCTCCGCGCGAGCAGCGCGGCGATCTCGGGGCAGGCCGTGGCGAGCGAGCGGCGGAGATCGGCCACCGTGCCGCCGCTCCAGGCGAGGTCCAGCGTCCGGCGGCCGGCCTCCTCCGCCATCCCCGCAAACATGGCGATCCGCAGGCGGCCGGTGGGTCGAGACACATCGGGCGCAGACATGATGGCACGCCTGAATCAGGTGGTGGTGAGCCGGCCGCTGGTGGCGGTGAGCAGGGTGTCGAGGCCATGCGGCCCCGGGCCTTCCAGCAGACCATAGGCCTTGGCGAGGATCTTGACCGGGTGCACCGCCGGCTTCGTCGTGCCCTGCTCCATCTGAATCCGGCAGGCCGAGCAGCCGGTGGCGCCGGCCTCGATGCCCGCCGCCCGCATCCCGTTGACGAGCGGGAGCCCCATTCGCAGGCTCGCGCGGTAGTGCTCGCGGGCCAGCCCGAAGGTGCCGGCCATGCCGGAGCAGCCGCGGTCGGCCGCCTCGAGCGCGAGCCCCGGCACCAGCCTGAGCAGGTTTTCCGCAGGGGGCAGACCGCCGGAAATCTGTTCGTGGCAACCGGCGTGGTAGAGGATCCGGGCGGGCACGGGGCGGAAATCGAGTCGCAGCCTGCCCTCGCGATGGAGTTCCCAGAGATAGGTGGCCGCGTCGCAGGTGGCGGCGGCAACCCGGGGCAGCTCCTCGTCGTCGAGCAGCAGCGGGTAGTGGTGGGTGATGCAGGTCACGGCCGACGGCTCGGTGCACACGATGCGGTAGCCGAGCCGCACCGCCTCCGCCAGCAGGCGGACGTTGGCCCGCGCGAGCCGCCGGGCCCCGTCGAGATCCCCCTCGGATACCAGCGGCATTCCGGCGGCCACCTGGCGCGGGTCGATGAACACCCCGATCCCGTTCCGCTCGAGCACCGACACGAAGGCCTGCCCCAGGAGCGGATCGTGCCGCCGGGCGTAGGTGTCGAGAAAGTAGAGCACCCGTGGCCCGCTCCTCCGTGAGGGTCGCGTCAGACCGCGCTTGGCCGCCCACCGCATGAACGCACTGCCGCTCACCACGGGCAGCTTGCGGCCGCGGGCGATGCCGAGCGTCTTCTCCATCATCCAGCGGGCCTGCGGGTTGGCCAGCGCCCAGTTGGCCAGCGGCCGCACGCGGCCGGCCACGGAGGCCAGCGCGTCGACACGCGTCAACAGCCAGGGGGCGAGCCGGGTCGAGTTGGCGGCGTAGTGGGCGGCCTTGAGTTCCATCACGATCGCCGGGATGTCGACGCCGGCGGCGCAATCGCTGCGGCAGCGGTGACAGTTGAAACAGGTGTCGGCCACGGCCCGCACCGCATCGCTGGAGATCGTCTTGGGATCGAGCCTGCCCGCCAGCAGCGCCGCCATCACGTCGGCCTTGGCGCGGGGCGACGCCTCCTCCGCCGGGCTCTCCCGATACCGCGGGCACATGCGCGTGGTGTTCGCCACGCTCCGGCAGCCGCCGCAGCCGTTGCAGGCGTCCGCCTCGACCACGAGCCGGTCCCGGCTCCAGGTCGTGAGCGGCACGAGCTCCGGCTCCGCCGCGACGGCCGGATCCGGCTCGACCGCCACGACGCCTGCCGTGCCGCCGGCCGCCTCGACCACCGCCTCGCGCACCGGGCTCAGCGGCGACCGGAAGTCGGCCGGTGGCGCGGATCCCGGCACGACCCGCCCGGGGTTGAGGATGCCGGCCGGATCGAAGAGCTGCTTCACCTCCGCGAACACCGCCGCGAGCTCTGGGAACAGCCCGGGGAAGAACGGGGTTCGCGACAGCCCGAGGCCCAACTCGGCCCCGATCGAGCCCCCCACCGCCGCCACCTCCTCATAGACGGCCGCGGCCAGCGCTTCGAGCCGCTCCCGCTCGCCCGGACTGCGGGGGCTGGCATGCGGGCGGATATGGATCTCACCCTGACCGACATGGCAAAAGATCATCGCCGTCGCGTTGTGGTGCCTGAGCACCCCCTGCAACCGGCCGAGGAAGTTGGGGAGCGCCGCGGGCGGAACCACCACGTCCTCCAGGAACGGCACCGGCCGCATCGCCGCTCGCACGCCGTGAAGCATCGAGACCACGTTGCGAGACAACTCCCAGAAGAAGGCCGCGTCGTGACCGTCTTCGGCCCGGCGGATGTCGATGCAGCCGCGCCGGCCGCGCCGCATCGAGGCGAGTGCCTGCTCCAACTTGGCGTTGCAGTCGGCCGGCTCATCGGCCGTGAACTCCACGAGCAGGCCCGCCTCGGCCACGGGCGGAATCAGGAGGTCGAACGACGGTCGGGCCTCGCGGGCCAGCGCGAGGTGGCGGCGGTCGAAGAGGTCGCAGGCGCTCGGTTCGAGGGCGAGCAGCCGCACGGCCGCCGCCGCCGCCGACTCCAGCGAGTCGAACAGCAGCAGGCCCACCGCCGTGGCCTGGTCGGGGGTCGATGTCCGCAGGGTCGCCGCGGTCACGATCCCGAGCGTGCCCTCCGCGCCGCACATCAGCCGCGGCAGGTCGATCAGGCCGTCGCGATCGAGATCGTTCAGCCGATAGCCGCCGTGGGTGGCCCGGGTCGGCGGCTGCCCGCGGGCGATCGCGGCGCGGCCGCGGTCGAGCAGCCCGGCCAGGGCGGCCGCGAGGGCGGTGGCGCGGTCGGTGGCCGTGGGCGCGATGCCCG
>JBJTPO010000277.1:0-1353 GCA_046075145.1 Planctomycetota bacterium | reverse complement strand
CTGGTGGTGAGCGCCAGGAATCCCACGGCCAGCGCGAGCGTAGAGAAGATCATCGCCCGGCCGGCGGTGCGATGCGCCGTCTCCAGGGCCGTGGCCGTGCCGCCGTCGGCCAGATGCCGACGGAACCTCGCGATGTAGTGGATGGAACTGTCCACGGAAAGGCCGAGCGAGACCGCGGCGATCATCGCCGTGCCCATGTTGATCCGCAGGCCGGCCCAGCCGAGCAGGCCGAGCACGACGAAGATCGGCAATCCGTTGGGGAGGAGCGCGACGGCCCCGAGCAGCGGGCTCTGGAAGGCGACGGCGAGCAGGGCGAAGATCCCCACGGCGGCGATCGCGAAGGTCAGCCACTGGTCGGCGAGCATCCGGTCGACAAGCTGGGCCAGGAGGACGAAGAACCCGGTCACGTCGGCCCCGCCGCCCGTCCCGGCCGCCGAGGCCGAGCTGCCGGGGGGAAACTCCTCGGTCGCGATCTTCCGCACGGCCGCGATCACGTCGCGCTTGGCCGCGGCCGGCTGCCGCTCCCGGGCCCGGAGCATCACCCGCACCCACTCGCTGCCGTCGGCCGGGTCACGGCCGAGGAGGGTGCCGGCGAGCTCGGGCAGCTGCTGCCGCAGGGTCGCGACCACCGGGGCGACGGCCCAGCTGCCGAGCGGCGAGGTCTCGAGCTGCTCGAGCGGCACGGGCGAGATCGCCTGGATCACGTCGGCGATGCTCATCACTTTCGTGAGGGCCGGCTGCGGCGCGCCGGCGTCGCCCGGCAACGTCACCTCCGTGCGGAGCCGGTCCTCGAAGCGCCGCAGCCTGCCGAGCGTCGCCCCATCGACGGGGCCCGTCAGCGGCACGAGCACGTCCCACACGCCGGCCCCGCCGAGCCGCGACTCGACCATCTCGTAGGAGGCCACGGTCGGGCTGTCGGCGCGGAAGTTGCGGGTGAAGTCGGTCTCCACCTCAAGCCACGCGAGGCCCGCCATCGACAGGGCGACGGCGACCCCCGTGCCGATCAGGATCGGGCCGGGGTGCCGGATGATCCGCGCCACCAGCCTGTCGAGCGCGAGCTCCAGGGTCGACTCCCCCCAGGCCCGCCGCGGGTCGGCGTCGAACCGGCCGGCGAGCGCGAGGAACGGCACCACCATGCAGGCCGCCACGAGGACCAGCCCCGAGCCGATCGACGTCATCACACCGAAGTCGTGCACCGGGCCGACCTGACTGGCGATCAGGGAACTAAACCCGATCACGTCAGTGGCGATGGCGCCGCAGATCGGCCAGCAGAGCAGGGCGAGCGTCTCGCGAAGCGCCGCGTGGGCGTCGCGACCGAGCTCCCGCTGCCGGCGAAACTCGACGATCACGTGG
>JBJTPO010000276.1:0-3495 GCA_046075145.1 Planctomycetota bacterium | reverse complement strand
TGCTACTGCGTGATCGAGATCGAGGACCATCCATTCCTGGTCCGCGAGGGAAAGGATCTCCACTGCGAGGTGCCGGTGAGCTTCACGCAGGCGGCCCTCGGGGCGACCGTCGAAGTGCCCACGCTCGACGGGCCGAGGCCGCTCGAGGTCGCCCGCGGCACCCAGCCCGGCGATGTGATCCGTGTCCGCGGGCTGGGGATGCCGGAGGTGCGGGGCCGCGGCATCGGCGACCTCCACGTGCACATGCTTGTGGAGGTGCCCAAGAGCCTCTCGCCCCGGGCCGAGGAACTGCTCCGCGAACTGGCCTCAGAGGAGCACGCCGCCGTCAGCCCGAAGCGCACCAGCTTCTTCCGCCGGCTTGGCGAGTATTTTCAGGGGCGGGAGACTGACACGGGCGTGGGCACACCCCGCGACGACGAGGAGCATCCGACATGAACGTTCACGACCATGAGGGCGAAGAATCAAGCGCCACCAACGCGCCGGAGTCGCAGACCACGGCCGCGGAAGCGGCTGGCGGAGCCGGCGCGGGCGCCGCCGAGCTCCACGACCGGTTGCTGCGGCTCCAGGCCGAGCTGGAAAACTTCCGCAAGCGGGCCCGCCGGGAATACGATGACGCCCAGAAGTATCGGGAGATCGACCTGCTCCGGGATCTCCTTCCGGTGCTCGACACCGTGCAGCGGGCGATCGACGCCGCCGAGAAGACCGACGACGTCGAGAGCCTGCGGGCCGGGTTCCGAATGACGGCCCAGCAGATCGAGAAGCTGTTGGCAGCCCATGGATGCGCCACCATCGCGACCGACGACCAGCCCTTCGACCCCAACGTGCACGACGCAATCCAGCAGCTGGCCGTGCCGGGGAAGCCCGCGGGCACGGTGGTGGGGACGGTGAGCCGCGGCTTCACGCTCCACGACCGGGTGGTGCGACCGGCCCAGGTGATCGTCGCCAAGGAGTGAAGCATGCCGACCTATGACTACATCTGCGATGGCTGCGGCCACGCCTTCGAGCTGTTTCAGGCGATGACCGACGAGGTCAAGAAGACCTGTCCAAAGTGCAAGAAGAAGAAGCTCCACCGCCTGATCGGCACGGGCGGCGCAATCGTGTTCAAGGGGTCGGGCTTCTACAAGACCGACTACCGGAGCGAGTCCTACAAGAAGGGCGCCGCAGCCGACTCGGGCGGCGGCAAGTCCGATTCCGGCAAGAAGGCGGATTCTGGCGGCTCGGCGGGCAAGGGCTCGGGCGGGGATTGAACCGATGCCCCGCTGCCCGGTCTGCGACGCCGCCGTGAGCCTCGACACGACTCCGACCGTGCCGTTTTGCAGCGATCGCTGCCGGCTGATCGACCTGGGCCGCTGGCTCGATGAGTCGTACGCGGTGCCGGAGCCGCCCCGCAGCGACGCGGACGAGGGCGACGGCGAGCGGCCGCCCGCCGACGAGGCCTGACGCCCCCGCGGCCCCGGCGTATACTCCCCGCCCGGCGGGCGATGGTGTCCCGCAGCTCTCGCAGGTGACCCATGACCAGCGCCCCTGCCCCGTCGGGAAGCATCGTCCACGAGATCCGCTGGAGCGACGCGCTTCCCTGGTGGATGCTGTTCCGCGCGGCGGGCGCCGCGTTCTCGCCGACGGTGATCCTGCTGGCCGCGGTCGGGGCCGCGGCGGTGTGGGCGGGCTGGTCGGCCGCGGATCGAGCCGGCCTCACGGTGCCCGCGGCCATTTTGGCGCCGGCCGATGGCGGGCTGGCCCTGCCCTCGCCGAGCGGCGTCGCCGTGGCGGCCGACCCCCTCGCGCCCAGTGCCGCGACGCTCGGCTGGCTTCGCGGCCTCGCGTCCTGGTTGCCAACCCACGTGACGGAGGCCGCCCGGATGGTGACGCTCCCCTTCCGCCCAACCACCACGCTGGCCGACGCCGGTGCAGCCCTGGCCCGTGTGGGCTGGTTCGTGCTGGTCTGGGCGATCTTCGGCACGGCCATCTGCCGGTGCGTGGCTCTGAAGTTGGCCGGCGAGGAGCCGATCGGCCCCGTCGGCGGCGTGGCCTTTGGCTCGACGAAGTGGCCGCCGGCTTTCAACTCCGTGCTGTTCGTGTTCATCGGCATCGCGGCGCTGAGCGTGCCTGGTGCCTTGCTCGGTCTGGCGATGCGGACCGAGTGGGGTCTGTCACTGGCCGGCGCCGTCTGGCCGCTGGTGCTGCTCGGGGCGGTGGTGCTTGCGATCCTCGCCGTGGGTCTCGTCGCCGCCTGGCCACTGATGGTGGCGGCGATCGGCGTCGAGCGGGGCGACAGCTTCCAGGCGATCTCGACCGCCTTTTCCTACCTGTACCAGCGGCCGCTCCACTACGCCTTCTACCTGCTCGTGGGCCTGCTCGTGGCCCTGCCGGCGCTGGCGGTAGCCGGGCTGTTCGCCGACGCCACTGGCACCCTCGCCCTGTGGGCGGCGAGCTTCGGCATGGGGCATGACCGCACCGCCGCGGTGGTCGACGGTCTCGCGTCGGCCGGCCCGCTGGCCGACACCTGGGGCCTCGGCGCCCTGCGGTTCTGGACCCGGGGCCTGACGAACGTGCTGGCCTCCTTCGGCTGGGGCTACTTCTGGGCGATCGCCACCGCCTCCTACCTGGTGCTCCGCCAGGATGTCGATGGCACGCCGCTCGACGAGGTCGTGCTCGACGAGCCCCGCGGCCAAGCCTCGTAAACCAGGGCCGCGGCAACGCGGCGCCCGGCAGCCGCCGACCCGCGACTGCGAGAGCGCGTCTGATTGAGAGCGCGTCTCGCGGCCCTTCGCACGACGGGCCTGACGGCCCCTCTGGTCGTGGATGGGGCCATCAACGGCGAGATCTTCCTCGGCTGGGTGCGACACCACCTGGTGCCGACGCTCCAGCCGGGTGACGTCATGGTGATGGATAATCTCGGCGTCCACAAGGTCGCGGGGGTTCGCGAAGCGATCGCGGCCGCTGGCGCCAGGGTCATCTACCTGCCGCCATACAGCCCCGATCTCAGCCCGATCGAACTCGTGTTCTCGAAGTTCAAGTGGCTGTTGAAGAACGCATCGGCCCGGACGGTCGAGGCCCTGTGGTCGGTGTGCGGTGACGTGCTCGACTGCTTCACCGAAGCGGAGTGCCGCAACTGCTTTCAGCACTGCGGCTACCGCTACACGTAGGCGGGACGCGCTCTAGTCTGCCGGAACGCCCGCCGACCCCGGCTCGGCGGCCGATCGCCAGCGCTTCAGCAGCCCGGCGAAGCCGCCCAGCAGCTCCCCGCGGCTGACGAAGTCGTCGGCGCCGGCATCGCGGGCCAGCGCGAGCCGCTCGCGGGCCACGTGCGGCCCGAAGGCCACGATCGTGGTCTCGGTGCCGGCGGGAAGCACCTGCGAGTCGACGGCGAGCCGGGCCCGGGTCACCACCACGGCTGGATCCTCCGGGAGCGACTGCAGGTCGAGCAGCACGACGTCGTGGGGCCCGCCGTGCGGCGAATCGGACAGGCTGCGGAGCGTCTCCAGCGTGGCCCCC
>JBJTPO010000275.1:0-3308 GCA_046075145.1 Planctomycetota bacterium | reverse complement strand
GGCCACCAGCGCGTGGGCTGCCTCGTGATAGGCGACCCGCTTCTTCTCGTCCTCGTGGATCACCCGCTTTTTCTTTTCGAGCCCCGCGGTCACCCGCTCCACGCCCTCGTTGAACTCGTCGATCCCGACGGACTGCTTATCGTTGCGGGCCGCGAGCAGAGCGGCCTCGTTGACGAGGTTGGCCAGATCCGCCCCCACGAAGCCCGAGGTGATCCGGGCGATCTGGCCTAACTCGACGGCCGGGTCGAGCTTCACGTTGGCCACGTGCACCCGGAGGATCGCCTCCCGCCCGCGAACATCGGGGCGATCGACGAGCACATGCCGGTCGAAGCGGCCGGGCCGCAGCAGTGCCGGGTCGAGCGTCTCGGGGCGGTTGGTGGCCGCGAGCACGATCACGCCGGAGTTGCTGCCGAAGCCGTCCATCTCCACGAGCAGGGCGTTGAGCGTCTGCTCCCGCTCGTCGTGGCCGCCGACCACGCTCGTGCCCCGGGTCTTGCCCAGGGCGTCGAGTTCGTCGATGAAGATGATGCAGGGGGCCTTGGCGGCCGCCTGCTGAAACATGTCACGGACCCGCGCCGCCCCCACGCCCACGAACATCTCCACGAAGTCGCTGCCTGAGAGGCCGAAAAAGGGCACCCCCGCCTCGCCGGCGATCGCCTTGGCCAGGAGCGTCTTGCCCGTGCCGGGCGGGCCCACGAGCAGCACGCCCTTGGGAATGTGGCCGCCGAGCACCTGGTACTTCTCCGGGCTCCGCAGAAACTCCACCACCTCCCGAAGCTCATCCACCGCCTCGTCGATCCCGGCGACGTCGTCGAAGGTGATGCCGAGATCCTCCTGGGCGTACATCTTGCCCCGCGAGCGACCGAAGGCCATCGGGCTGCCCGCCCCGCCGAGGCGGCGGATCATCAGGAAGAAGAGCAGCCCGAACAGCCCCGTCAGGAGCAGCATCGGCATCCAGTTTCGCCACGGGCTCGGCGGATCCTCGTAGCGGAAGGACACCGAGTGCTCGTCGAGCAGCCGCATCAGTTCCGATTCGGAGTTCTCGCTCGGCAGCTTGGCCGTGGTGAACCGCCGCGCCAGGCCGGCGCCCGCTTCAGCCGCTGCGGGTGGCAGGCCGTTTTCGGGCCGCGACTCGGATGTGCCCGGCAGTTCGCGAACCTTGCCGGCCACCTCGTAGGCGCCGATCACGACGTCGTGGAGGTCGCCGTAGAGCCCTGATCGCCCGGGCTCGTCCCCCGAGGAAATCGCAATGTATCGCTCGGCGCCAGCGGCCGTCGAGGCCCGGATCAGCCGCTGCAGGTCGCTATAGGACACCTTCAGCTCGGTCGATTGCCCGATCAGGCTGATGGCGAACAGGCTCGCGACCCCGGCCGCCAGGAGCGACCAGACCAGGTTGCCCCCGAGGGCGGGTTTCCGGTCGCTCGATCGCCGGGGAACGTCACGCTTCGTGCTCATGCAGGCAGGGATCCCGTGGACGGGAGTGACCGTGGCCGGCAGTTGCCGACCGAACGGGTCAGACGGCATCGTACGCCGGGAAAAACCCCGCGACAAACCACCGGCAGCGTCCGGGGCGTTCGTGACCGGGCCGAACGAAACCGGGGTAGCCCGCGACCGGCTGTTGGAACTTCCCGGCCGGGATTTCTAGACTTGTTGGTTTGCCCGCCAGTCACCCCGTGCCGCCCATGCCTTCCTCTTCCCGCGACTTCCCGGCCGGGCTGCCCCCCGCCCGCCCGGGCGATCGCGACGGCGACACGTTGCGGGTGGCCGTGCTCGGGTCCACCGGCAGCATCGGCCAGAGCACGATCGACGTGATCGCGGCGTCGGGCGGCCGGCTCGCGCCCCATCTGCTCGCCGCCTGGCGGAGCACCGGGCCGCTCCTGGAGCAGGCGCGGAGACTACGGCCGCGGTGGGTGGTCGTGGGCGACCCCGCCGCCGCGGCCGCGATTCACGTGGGCGATCTGCCGGAGGGCACGGAACTGGCGGTGGGGCCCGAGGCGCTCGACGAGTTGGTGACCGACCCCGCCATCGACCGGGTGGTCTCTGCCATCGTCGGGGCAGCCGGTTTACGGAGCACATGGGCGGCGATCGAGGCCGGCAAGACCGTGGCCCTCGCCAACAAGGAGACGCTGGTGATGGCCGGGCCGCTGGTGATGCGGCGGGCGGCGGAGACCGGCGCCCGCATCATCCCGGTCGACAGCGAGCATTCGGCGATCCACCAGGCGCTGGCCTGCGGCCGGCCGGCGGAGGTCGAGCGGCTGGTGCGCACCGCCAGCGGCGGCCCGTTCCGGACCCGCTCCCGGGAGTCGCTCGCCGGCGTCACGCCCGAGGAGGCGCTCCGGCATCCGACCTGGTCGATGGGGCCGAAGATCACGGTCGATTCCGCGACGATGATGAACAAGGCGCTCGAGCTCGTCGAAGCCCGCTGGCTGTTCGGCCTGCCCGCGGCGAAGCTCGCGGTGGTGGTGCACCCGCAGTCGATCGTCCACTCGCTGGTCGAGTTCGTGGATGGTGCGGTGATCGCCCAACTCGGGCCTCCCGACATGCGGCTGCCGATCCAGTACGCGCTGCTGTATCCGGACCGGGTCGCCGGCCCCGCCCGGCGGCTCGACTTCGCCGCGACCATGCGGCTCGATTTCGAGCCCCCGGACCTGGAGCGGTTTCCCGCGGTCCGGCTCGGCCACCAGGCGGCCGCCCGAGGGGGCACGGCCGGCGCGGTGCTCAACGCCGCCAACGAAGAGGCGGTGCGCGGGTTTCTCGACGGGGCGGTGCGGTTCACCGACATCGCGGAGATCTGCGGACGGGTGCTCGCGGAGCATCCCTTTCAGGACAACCCAACGCTCGATGACGTCTGCCGTCTCGACGCCTGGGCCAGGCAGGAGGTCGGCAAGTGGGCATGTGTGTGATGACGGGTGGCTGTCTCGTGGCGGCCGCGACGTGGGCGGAGTGGATTCTGCAGCCGTCGAGCTGGTGGGTGATCCTCCAGGTGGCGGGCGGGCTGGGGTTCGTGATCTTCGTCCATGAGCTGGGGCACTTCCTCGTCGCCAAGGCCTGCGGCGTGAAGTGCGAGAAGTTTTTCCTGGGCTTCGACGTGGGCGGCCTCAAGCTGCTGTCGTTCAAGTGGGGCGAGACGGAGTACGGAATCGGCGCCCTGCCGCTGGGCGGCTACGTGAAGATGCTGGGGCAGGACGACAACCCGGCCGCGGCCGCCGCCGAGGCGCAGCGGGCCCGCGCTGCCGGGCCAGGCCACCCGTTCACGGCCGGCGACCTGCCCCCCGAGCCGATGGATCGGGCCCATCCCGCCTGGGATC
>JBJTPO010000274.1:0-4218 GCA_046075145.1 Planctomycetota bacterium | reverse complement strand
CGCTCAAAGAGGCGGAGCTCGACGCCATGGCCGAGGCCGCCGAGCAGACGGCGATCGCCCGCGAGCCTGACGACGGCACCGCGCCGCCGAAGTTTTGACGTCTGCTCCCGTTTCGACGCCCGTCTGGAGGCCGCTCCCCGTGTCCGCGTGCCGCCACTGCCGGTGGGCCGCCTGCCTGACGGCGGTGCTTGTCGCCGCCGGCGGCTGCGCGAGCTACCGGTTCGGCAACAACACGCTCTACGCGGCCAACGTCCGCACGATCTGCGTGCCGGTGTTTCAGTGCGACTCCTTCCGCACGACCCCGGCCATCGACATCGGGGAGCGGCTCACCGAGGCGGTCTGCAAGGAGATCGAGAAAAGGACTCCGTTCAAGGTGGTGGGCAGCGAGGAGGCGGCCGACAGCGTGCTCACTGGCCGCGTGGTCTCCGACACGAAGCGGATGGTGGTGGAGAGTCCCACCGACCAGTCGCGGCAGGTCGAAATGAACTACCAGGTGCTGGTCACCTGGGCCGACCGGGGCGGCACGGTGATCGCCTCGGGCGACGTGCCGCTGCCGGCGGCGACGGTGGACGTGGGCCAGGCGGCCTCGCTCGTGCCCGAGTTTGGCCGCTCGGTGGCCAGCACGCAGCAGGAGGCGATCGTGAAGCTCGCCCAGCAGATCGTGGGTCTGATGGAAGAGCCCTGGTGAGAGCCGCGCTTGCCCTACTTCGATTCGATGAACATCGTGGCGGCGGTCACATCACGGTCGACCGACAGCTTGAATCGTGTCGATTCCGCCTGGCCATAGGCCGGGGGAATACCCTGATCCGAGTCTCCCACCGAACGCACGGTGACTTTGTACGAACCGGCCGGCATGTCGACGGAAAATCGTCCATCCTTTGCGGTGACGGTGCTCGCACAGGGGACGGTCGCGTCGCCCGCGTGGAAGCACAGCATGGCTTCTGGCAATGGACGTTGGAGAAACATCACCTTCCCTTCGACATGGTGGCCGACGCTCCTGATCACGCTGCTTGCCAGGAGCAAGCAGGCCCCAAGACTGCCGGCGGCCGCAATAGCCGCCAACACCCACTTCAAGCCACTGGGGCCAGCAGGAACCGCAGGGGCTCCGCGAGCGTCGATCCGGTTTTTGGCTGGCGAACCGGAGGCGGGCTTCTTTCTTGGGGCAGCATTCCGCTGTGCCTGCGGGACCGGGGTAGCTACGAGACCGGTGGCCGCCCCTGGAATGCCCGCTGACTCCGTCCGCCGTGGTGTGTAGGCGGTGCCGGCATCAGCCTTGAGCATCGGAGCCCACTTAAACTTCTTTTTTTTCGGTCCACGAGCACTGGTCGGCATGAAGCTCACTCCGCGTGGAGGTCAACTCGGCTGGATCGGCCGGCCGATCATCGATTGCATTTGGACTTCAGGTTCACTCGTACTTTAGCGCCGCTTCACCGTCCGCTGGGTCGGACAGCTGTCGAAGCACCTGTGGGCTGAGCGCTTCCGCCAGCCAATGCACGCTTCCATCCGCGAAGCTCGCGTAGCAACCGGAGCCTGAGTGGAAGCTGAACGGCTCGTCGTTGGGGCCGCAGTTGTTCGTCGTCCAGAGGCACGTTGATGCCGAACCGCCGATCGGCGACTTGCTGTTGTTGATGATCGGCTGGGTCCGCGGCGAGGACTGCTCCTCCTGCGGGGGGCCAGAAATCCCGCTGGCATTGTCGCCGTCAGCCCAACGATTCGGAATCGTGTTGCCATTGACCATATCGCCGTTCGGGGTGACGGCCACCACCGACGACCGGCCTCCGGCAGACGCCACGAAGACACCTCCGGAGACGGAATACTTCCCGATGTGCATCTGGTCTCGGCCAGCGTCCTCGAACACGATCACGGTGTTGCTGGTGCCATCCACGGCGGCTGACATGCCAGAGCGTTGGTCGTAGCTCAACAGACCATCCTTGTACGAGCCTCGTGTGCCGGCAGAAACGCTCGCCTTCGTCCGCTTCCCGTTCGCTTTGTCGAGGTCTGTGTAGGCGACTGGCATATAATCCGTCGTTCCGTAGTAGGGATACTGCTCGGCCGCCACCGAGCCTGGCTGGGCACCGGCGAGGACCGCGGTGGCTCCGCTTGAAAGGCCGCCAAAGTCCTCTTTGCTGAGGCCGTTGCTGGGGCAAAGAAACGTCTGGATTTTCGTTGCTGCAAGCGCGGAGTTGCCGCCGGCGTTGTCGCCTTTTGCCGTTGTATCCCAGTAGGGCTTCGCCTTGTTCCACAGGCCCGCGATGCCGGCCTGCTCACAGAACGGAAGAATCTGCGTGAAGAAAGACTCGATGTTCATCGCCTCCTTCTTGAGCGCAAAATCGAGCCCCTGGCCGCTTGTCGGCCAGCGCCTGTTCGCTGATTCATAGTTCAATGCACCGAGTGACAACTGCTTCATGTTGTTGGAGCAGCTACTCTTTCGGGCCGATTCTCTTGCTGACTGCACCGCCGGGAGCAACAGGCCTATGAGCGTCGCGATGATCGCGATGACGACGAGAAGTTCGACAAGCGTAAAGCCGCGGCGAGTTGTCATGGAGAGGCGGTTTCCAGAAGGCTGAATGAGAAAAGCGGGTTACTGACCGTGGCCAGAGTCTATGAAGAGTTCGTTAGGGGCTTGTGAGCGATCGATTAAGATTGTGTTAGGGCCGAAGTTGAGGCAGTTTCCTGGGCGATCGCATGGTTTCCACTCCCATCGGTATGAAGTGTTGTGAGACTCCATCTGCAGGAGCCGCCCCGTGTCTCTAAGGAATGCCTGTTACTGGCAGTTGCGTACCCGGCGACTGGAGCTGCCGCGGCCCGGCGGACCGGTGCGGCGGCCGCTCGTGATGGGGATCGTGAACGTCACGCCCGACAGCTTCTCCGACGGCGGGCGGCATGCCGATGTGGAGGCCGCCGTGTCCCACGGGCTCCGGCTCGTGGCCGAGGGGGCGGACATCCTCGATGTGGGCGGTGAGAGCACCAGGCCCTTCTCCGAACCCGTGGCCGAGTCGGAGGAGCTCGCCCGCGTGGCCGAGGTGGTGCGGCGGCTGGCCGCGGAGGGCGGCGTGCCCGTCTCGATCGACACCTCGAAGGCCGCGGTCGCAGCCCGGGCGGTCGCGCTCGGCGCGGAGATCATCAACGACGTGACGGGTCTCGAAGGCGACCTCCGGATGCTCGCCGTGGCCCGCGACTCAGGTGCGGGCGTGTGCGCGATGCACATGCGGGGCACGCCGCAGACGATGCAGCTCGATCCGCGGTATGACGACGTGGTTGCCGCGATCCACGGCTATCTCCGGCAGCGGCGGGACGCGCTGGTGGCCGCGGGCATTCCGCTCGACCGCATCTGCCTCGATCCCGGAATCGGTTTCGGCAAGACCCACGCCCATAATCTCGCGCTCATGGCGCAGGCCGGGCGGTTTCTCGACCTCGGCTGCCCCGTGCTCGTGGGCCACTCCCGCAAGGGCTTCATCGGCAAGCAGCTGGAGACGGCTCTGGGCCGGCCCGCCACGGAGGCCGACCGCGACGCCGGCACGGCGGGCGCCGCCTGCGGGCTGGCCGCCGCGGGCGTGCAGATCGTCCGTGTGCATGCCGTGGGCATCGTGCGAGCGGCCCTCGAACTGTTCTCGGCGACGACCCGTGGGCCGGCCTCCGACCTCGACTCCGCCGCATCCGCGGAACCATCCCTCGGGATGCACTCGGCAGCAACGATGCGCCGAAGGCCGTGATCGGCTGGCTTGCTCTCACGGCTGGTGGCATCCGTTCCGGCCGGGTGACCGCCGATTGAGTACGATAGCAGGCTTCAATCCCGCCCGGATGCACCGATGCCTGCCGTCACCGTCCAGCCCGCGTCGCTTGCCGCCCACTGCCGGGCCATCGCCGAGCGGGCCCGGCGGGCCGCCATCGATCTGGCCGGGATTCCCGGCGACCGCCGGGCCGCGGCGCTCGTGGTCGCCGCGGCGCGAATCCGGGCCGAGGCGGCCGCGATCCTCGAGGCCAATGCCAAGGACGTGGCCGCCGCGCCCGGCTACGGCCTGACGCCCGCCGCCACCGACCGGCTCACGCTCGATCCCGCCCGCGTCGAGGCGATCGCTGCCGGCGTCGAGGCGGTGGCGAGTCTCCCCGATCCCGTCGGTGAGATTCTGGAGGAGACCACCCGGCCCAATGGCCTCGTGATCCGGAAGGTGCGGGTGCCGCTCGGGGTCGTGTTCTTCGTCTACGAGTCGCGGCCCA
>JBJTPO010000273.1:0-5632 GCA_046075145.1 Planctomycetota bacterium | reverse complement strand
CGGGGCCACGGCGGGCGCGGCCGGCATGGCATGCGCTGCCGCCGGCGTTTGTCGCCGTCCGGCTCGAGACCGATCCCGTGCGTGGTCTGGCCGCCGCCGAGGCGGACCGCCGCCGGGCCGAGTGCGGCGAGAACGTCCTTCGCGCGCGACCGCGCGAGGCGTGGTGGTCGAAGCTCCTGCGGCCGTTCCGGGAGCTGATGGTGGTGATCCTGCTGGTGGCGGCAGGGATCGCCGGGGCGCTCGGCGACTGGGCCGACGCGGCCGCGATCGTGGCGATCGTGATGGTCAACGCCCTGATCGGGCTGTTTCAGGAGGAGCGGGCGCGGGCGGCGCTGGCCGCGCTCCAGCAGCTGACGGCGCCCCTGGCACGAGTGACCCGCGATGGCGTGGTGCGGGCGATCCCGGCCCGCGAAGTCGTGCCCGGCGACCGCCTCGAACTCGAGGCGGGCGACGCCGTCCCGGCCGACGCCCGGCTGGTCGAGTCGTTCGCGCTCTCGCTCCAGGAGGCGGCGCTCACCGGCGAGAGCGTGCCCGTGGAGAAGCGGGCGGCCGCCGTGGTAGCCGCCGAGGCGCCGCTCGGCGACCGCACGACGATGGTGCATGCCGGAACCGTGGTGGCCGCCGGCCATGCGGCCGCGCTGGTCGTGGCCACCGGGATGCAGACCGAGCTGGGTCGGATCGCGCGGCTGCTCGAGGCCGCTCCGCCCGAGATCACGCCGCTGCAGCGCAGGCTGACGGAGCTGGGCCGCGTGCTCGTCGTGGTCTGCCTGGCCGTGGTGGCGGTGATTTTCGGGCTCGAGACCTGGCGGCATGGCGGGGTCGGGGCGATGTGGAACGACGGCCGGTTCACGGAGGTGCTCCTGCGGGCGGTGAGCCTGGCGGTGGCGGCGGTGCCCGAGGGGCTGCCGGCAGTGGTCACGGTCGTGCTGGCGATCGGCCTGCAGCGAATGGCGGCGCGGAACGCGTTGGTGCGGCGGCTGCCGAGCGTGGAAACCCTGGGCAGCGTGACGGTGATCTGCTCCGACAAGACCGGCACGCTCACCCGCAACGAGATGACCGTCCGCGAGGTGGTGACGGCCGGCGGCCAGTGGCACGTGACCGGCGCGGGTTACGCACCGCAGGGTGAGTTTTGGCGCGTCTCGCCTGCCGGGGGAGAGCGTCCCGGCGGGCTCGCTCGCGTGGCTGACGACCCCGACCTATCGCGGGTCTTGGAGATCGCGGCCCGCTGCAACAACGCCGAAGTGCGGCCCGACGGCGACGGGGCCGCCTGGCAGGTGATCGGAGATCCCACCGAGGGCGCGCTCGTGGTGGCCGCGCTCAAGGCGGGCATTTCACGGAACCATCCAGCCGAGCCGGTGGTGTTCGAGATCCCCTTCGACTCCGACCGCAAGCGGATGAGCGTGGTGGTGAGGCTGGCCGACGGCCGGCGGATGCTGGAGACGAAGGGGGCCACCGAGGCGGTGCTGCCCCGCTGCGCGGCGGAACGGGTCGCCGGCGTGGCCGTGCCGCTCTCGGAGGAGCGGCGCCGGGAAATCCTGGCCGTGGCCGAGGGGCTCGCCGCCCGGGCGCTGCGGGTGTTGTCGCTGGCCTGCCGGCCGCTCGGGGCGGGAGAGTCGGTGGAGCAGGATCATGCGTCGGCGGAACGTGACCTCGTGCATGTGGCGCTCGTGGGCATGATCGACCCGCCCCGGGAGGAGGCGAAGCGGGCGGTCGAGCAGTGCCGCACGGCCGGAATCCGACCGGTGATGATCACGGGCGACCATCCCGCCACGGCCCTGGCGATCGCCCGCGAACTGGGGCTGGTCGACGGGCCGGGCCGGGCGCTCACCGGGGCCGAACTCGACCGGCTCGACGAAGCGGGCCTCGCACGCGAAGTGCCCACGGTCGCCGTCTACGCCCGCGTGTCGGCGGAGCACAAGTTGCGGGTCGTCGAGGCCCTCGAGCAAGCAGGCGCGGTGGTGGCGATGACGGGCGACGGCGTCAACGACGCCCCGGCGGTCAAGGCAGCCGACATCGGGATCGCGATGGGGATCACGGGCACCGCCGTGACGAAGGAATCCTCCGACATGGTGCTCACCGACGACAACTTCGCCTCGATCGTGGCGGCGGTCGAAGAGGGAAGGGGGATCTACGACAACATCCAGAAGTTCATCCACTACCTGCTCTCCTGCAACGCCGGGGAGGTGCTCGTGATGTTCGTGGCGGCGCTGGCCGGCTGGCCCGCGCCCCTGGCGGCGATCCAGATCCTGTGGCTCAACCTCGTCACCGACGGGCTGCCGGCCCTGGCGCTCGGGCTCGAGCCGCCGGAGCGGGACATCATGGAGCGGCCGCCACGGCCGCCGCGGGAGGCGGTGATCACGCCGGCCCGCGGCGCCTTGATCCTGGCGCATGGGGTGCTCGTGGCGGCGGTCTCGCTGGCGGCCTTCCGGTGGAGTTGGCAGGGGGAGCCATCCCGGCTTGCCCACGCGCGGACGGTGACCTTCTGCGTGGCGGCCTTCAGCCAGCTCGTGTTCGCGATCGGCTGCCGCAGCGACCGCGTCACGGCCTTCGAGTTGGGATTCTGCACGAACCCCTGGCTGCTGGGTGCGATCGCGGTCTCGATGCTCCTGCAGGTGAGCGTGGTCACGCTGCCCTTCGCCCAGGACGTGTTTCAGGCGGGGGCGGAACTCGGCCGCGACTGGCTCTTGGTCGCCGGCCTGTCGCTCGTGCCGGTGACGCTGATCGAGCTGGCCAAACTGGCCTTGCGACTCACTTCCACTCGTAGGCCGTGAGGCCTTCGAGGTCGCGGACGTAGAACTCCCGCCCCTCGACGGCCAGGTGGGCCCAGCTCTCCTCCGCGGCCACCTTCGCCTCGCCGACGAGTTCGAAGGCCTCGGGCGTGGCCCGGATCAGCCGCAGGTCGCCCGTCTCGTCGAGCGCCAGGATCCGGTCGCCGGCGGCCACCAGACTCCAGTATTTGCCGAAGGGTTTCGTGATCCAGGCCTCCTTGCCGGTGGCCAGATCGAGGCAGGCGAAGCGCTGGTTGCGGAGGTGCACGTAGGCGTGGCCGCCGATCACGATCGGGCTCGACATGTAGCCCTGCACCTTGTTCCGCCAGAGCTGCTCGACGGGCCTCTCGGCCTGCGATCGATCGAGCGCGAACAGGAACGAACCGCCGCCGTAGCTGGTGGTGAACACCTTGCCGTCGTGGACCGTCGGGGTGACGATGTTCATGCCCCGGAAGGCCTCGACGCCCGTCTTCCAGAGCACACCGCCGCTCTCGGGATCGACGCCCGCCAGGTCGTTCCTGGTCTGCACGAGGATCTGCGGCACCCCATCGAGGGTGGCCAGATACGGCGAGGAGAAGGCGCTGCCCGACATGCCGCCGCCGTCGTCGAGCACCCGCCACACGATCCGGCCGGTCGCCTTCTCGAGTTTGACGAAGCCGGCTCCGGCCTGCACGTAGACATGCGGGCCGATCACGAGTGGACTGGAGACAAAACCGAACGCCGGCAGCGGGCTCTTCAGGGCCTCCATGAAGTCGACCCGCCAGAGTTCCTTGCCGGTGGCGGCCTCGAGGCAGACGAGCACGTCCCGCATCCCGGCCACGAACACCCGGCCCTCGTCCACGCAGGGCGTGGCCCGGATCCAGGAGCCGTTGGAGGCGGCGAAGAAGGGCACGCTCATCGAGCCGTCCCATTCGGCGTGCCATCGCTCCTCGCCGGTGGCCCGGTCGAGGGCGCGGACGTGCTCGGTCTGCTTGTCGCGGGTCTCGGTCACGATCACCGTGTCACCCGCGACGACGGGTCCGGAGTAGCTCGGGCCGAGGTCAGCCCGCCAGCGCTTCGCGAGCCGGTCGGGTGCCAGGCCGTCGGGCCAGTCGGCGGCGGCCACGAACCCGTCGCGGCCGGGCCCGCGCCATTGGTTCCAGCCGGGTTCGGCGGCGGAGAGCGTGGTGGCAATGGCCAGGGCCGTGAGCGGCCCACATGCCCAGTGCGTGGTCGACGGAATCATGGCCGCGGGCCTCCCTCAAGCGCGTACGATGCCGTAGCATACGCCGGATACCCGGGAGAGAGCACCATGAGCGAACCCATCAAGCGGATCCTCGTCGGCCTCGGCACCAGCCGCACGGCCGAGAGCGTCACGGCCCACGCCATCGACATCGCGAAGCCCCGCGGGGCCGAGTTGGTGGGGCTGGCAGTCACCGATCCCGTCCGGCTGGAGTGGACGGGACCGCGGCCAATGGGCGTGGGGGTGGAGGAGAAGACGGCCGAGCTGCGGAAGTCGCGGTACGAGCGGGCCCACGCCGACATCGCCGCGGCCCGCGAGACATTCTCGACCCGCTGCCGTGCGGCCGGGGTGGCCCACCGGGTGGAACAGGAGACGGGCGATCCCTTCGAGGTCGCCGAGGATCTCGTTCGCTACCACGACATGTGCGTGTTCGGGCTGCGGGGCCTGTTCGAGCACGACGTGGTGCCTGAGCCGGTCGACGCCCTGGAGCGGCTGGTGTCGGCCGGGGTGCGGCCTGTGCTGGCGGTGGCCGAGGCGTTTCGGCCGATCCAGCGGGTGCTCGTGGCGTATTCGGGCTCGATCGAGAGCGCGAAGACCTTCAAGCACTTCGTGCAGTCGGGGCTGTATGCCGATGCCGTCGTGCGGATCGTGCACTTCGGCCACGACGAGGCCACGGCCCGGCGGCGGCTGGAACAGTCGGCCGGCTACTTCTCGGCCCACGGCCGGGCGGTCGACACCGACCATTGCAGCGGCGACGCCGCGGACGAGCTCGTGCCCTACGCGGAGGCCTGGAAGGCCGACCTGATCGTGGCGGGCAACAGCTCGAAGAATCTGCTGCTGCGGAAGCTGTTCGGCGAGACGGCCCTCAAGCTCCTGAGGGAGAGCCCGCTGCCGTTGTATCTCGCGCAGTGAGCGGGCTCGGAAGCGAGACGTGGCGGGCGCCCAGGCCGGCGTAGGCCTCGGGGGTGCAGGAGAACACGATCACCTGCAGCCCCCGGTCGGCTGCCAGGTCGAGCAGCCGCTGGAGCTTTCGCTGCCGGTCGGTGTCGGCGTTGGTGAAGGCGTCGTCGAAAATGATCGGCAGCGTGCCATCGTGGTTCTCGGCAAGGATCTCCGCCATGGCCAGCCGAAAGGCCGCGGCCACCTGTTCCCGCGTGCCGCCGCTGAGGCTGGAAAAGTCCCAGGTCACGTTGCCGAACTCGCCGCGTGCCACCGAGAGCTTCCCGAACTCGCTGCCCGAGTAGCCGATCTCGACGGCGGTGTCGGGGCCGAGGATCGTCCGCAGGTAGTCGGCCACGCGGCTGGAGAGCGGGGCCACGAACTGTGACTCGACATCCTGCTTCTTGGCCGCGAACAGGCCTGCCAACAGCTTCGTGGCTTCGGCCTCGCGGCGGGCATTCGCAAGCTTGGCAGCGGCGAGCCGCCGCCGCACGGTCGCCCGGGCCACGTCTTCCCGGGGATCAGCCGTGCCCTCGCGGCGCAGCTTCTCGCGGGCCACCTCTCGGGCGGTCTCTGCATCCTGCCGCTGTGACCGGAGGTTGGTGATCGCCCGCTCGATCCGGGTCTGCTCGCGGGTGAGGACATCCGGGGCGAGTTGCCTGAGCTGCTCCTGCGTGGCCGCGGCTGCCGCGGCGGTCGCCAG